>JAGCVQ010000003.1 GCA_017962275.1 Bacteroidales bacterium | reverse complement strand
GCAGATGATGGCAGACAGCCACCGCAAAGGCATCCGTAGCATCCAGATACTCAATGTTTTGCGAGATTGGATACATCCGGCACAGCATATCCGAAACCTGCTCCTTGGCGGCGTTTCCGTTGCCAGTGATTGACTGCTTGATCTTGCGCGGCGAATACTCGTAAACCTCCATGCCCGCATGCAGCGACGCCGCGATGACGATGCCCTGCGCCCGACCCAACTTCAGCATCGACTGCACATTCTTGACGTAAAAGGGCGCCTCGATCGCCAAAATGTCAGGCTGATACTGCTCAATCAGCCCGTTGATTTTCTCGTAGATATATTTCAACTTGGCGTATGGGTCCCCCAACTTGTTCATCTTCAGCACACTCAGCACCTCCACCTCGGACTTGTTCAGCTCCGTGTTCAGCACGGCATAGCCCATGATGTTCGTCCCGGGATCCACCCCCAAAATCTTCCTTCTTATCGAATTTTCTTCCATCAAACTACTAACTGCTAACTAAAAAAATACCAACTTGTTCCGCCCGTAATCAATGACAGCCTTGTGCTGGATGTAAAAGTCGTTGCCCAAAATCATCTGCACGGGCTTGCGGTGCAAAAACTGGTAAGCCGCGTTGATGTGGGTGAAGTCAATCACCGCCGTGTTCGGGAAAACTTTCTGACGGTAGCGACCCAGCCGGAAATCCGGCAGATCTGCCACCAAAACCTCGAACCCGATCCCGCCGATGCCGGCGTTCACCCCTTCGTTAGGTTCTAACTTCAATTCCGGAAACATCTGATTGACAAATAGTTTGTCAACACAACTGTGCGACGCACCCGTGTCTAAAACGATACGTATCTTGTGGCCGCCCACCGACCCGTTCAGCAACGTGTGGTAGTCGCCTTTTTCCAATTGCAATATCTTCAAAGGAGTCTCGTACATGCCAACTGCTAACTGCTAACTGCTAACTAAGTTACAGCCAGCGTTTTCTCAAGAAAAAGACAATCAGAATGGCGGAGATGAGGAAGCAGATGCCCATGACGAAAAGGAAAGCATACGGAGAGTCGGCAAACGGCAGGCCGACGTTCATACCGTAAAGTCCTGATATAAAGGTCAATGGCAGCACAATGGTGGAGATGATGGTCAGCATACGCATGATCTCGTTGGTTTTGTTGGTCTGCAACGAGTCGAAGGTGTTGGAGAGGCCGGCCACCAATTCGCCGTAGTCATCGACCATATCCCACATCTTCTGGTAGAAGTCCAAAATGTTGCCCCAGTACTCTTCCATGTCGTCGGCGAAACCCTTCACCTCGCCGCTCTCAAACATCTTGAACAGACGCAGTTGCGGCTTGAACATGGTGTTCATCTGGATGATGTTTTTCCGGATGATGGAAATCTGCTCAATGATCTTCTCGGCCTTGCTGCTGAACAACTCGCGGCTGATGAAGTCGATTTCGGTGCCGAGACGCTCCACAATGAGGAACGTCTCCTTCATCATCCGATACAGGATGTGATACAGCATGGAGTCGGAAGTGCCACTGATTTCGTCCTCGTCCTCAGGTTCGGGGTCGATTTTCTTCAGGTTGAACAAATCCTGCACCACATAGTGCGAATTGCCGACCGTGATCAGGAAATCCTGACCCCAGAAAATCTTGGTTTCCTCGGTCTTCACCAACTTCGTGCGCTGGTCCAGCAACGGAAAATGAAGCACAAGGAAGAAATAGTCGTCGTAAATATCGATTTTGGGACGCTGCACAAAGCTTGAGCAGTCTTCTATATCCAAAGGGTGGAAATGGAAGTTATCTCGCAAAAAATCCAGGTCTTCTACAGTCGGATTGGTGATGTGATGCCACTTGTACGCACCGAAATTAATGGTGTCAACCATGAAATAACCTCCTTTCTTTTAACGGATTAGAATCTATGTACTACATCTTCGTGCAAAAATTTACAGCCCGCAAAGATACACTTTTTTGCGAAAGGCGGTTTCACGCCAGTGCAGGTTTTTTGAAATTTGTGTGGCGTTTTCTCTATCAGCCGAAACTACAGCACCATAAGGTTGCAGCCCCTGATCTGCGCTGAGTCGAGCCGCCCCAACACCTCGATGCCGTCAGGATGCCTGCGCCCGAGGTCCTCGGTGGCGATGAACGAACAGCTGTGGATATTGGCCAAATCGATGACGTTGATGACACCGGTACCGACGCTGTCGCTCCCATCGAGCGGGTCTTTCTCGCTACGAAGCCGCAAGCGCATCCACGGCGGCGTGGCGAAAACATTGCCGCCACAGCTGTAAGCCTGCGACAGCAGCTCGCACATGCCATATTCCGAATGGATGTCCGCCACCCCGAACGCCTCGCGCAGGATGGCGTACAGCTCTTCTTTCACCATCTCCTTCCGCCGCCCTTTCATCCCACCGGTCTCAAACACAATGAGTTCTGGAAAATCCAACCGATATTGCGCGGCGAAATCCAAAAGCGCGAACGTCACACCCCAAAGAATCGTTTTCTGGTGCCGGTCACGAAGCTGCAATAGCTTGTCATACAAATCTTTATGATTGTAAAGATAGTAGCCATTGTCCGACGCGCCAGACGCCTCCATCAACGCTTCCATCATGTAGATCAGCGAGGAGTTCTGTTGCTCCAAATAGTTGGGCAGCAGCGCCAGAAAGGTGTATTCGGCGGGATCTCCATAAAAATAGCGGAAACTTTCGAGCAAACTCCTGCGATAGAGTATCGCGTCCCGAATCAGATGCCGGGAGCGCTCCATGCCCGTGGTGCCGCTGCTCTGGAATGTCAGCTCCGGAACAAAATCCCCGCATTTCACCTCATGCGTCTTGAAAAAAGAGATGGGCAAAAACGGAATGTCCGACAGAGTTGCTACCGCCACCGGATTAATGTCAAGATGCTGACAGTAAGCATTATAAACTGGATTTAAAAAAAATTGGCGGCGGAACACCCGCAAGGCCTCCGCTGCAAACCCAAGCTCCGAATAGGGTTGAATGGGATCTTCGTTCAATATTTCCATGCGAACGTGTTGATGAGGTGCATGGCGTCCTCCTTAAGATACTGAATCACAGGTTGTAAGGAGTCATTGTTGGGAGTGTCGTCGAAATAGAGAGTGGCGCGGACGAAATAGTGGGCACTGTCGGTGAGCCAGAACTGGAACGGCGTGGCCACCTCCTTGCCGTAAATCTCGTAGGCCTGCCCCCACAGGTGCGCCTCCGGGTCGTTCACAACGGAATACTGCACGTCATCGGCCTTTTGGTAGTGGAATTTCACCATTCTGTCTTCCGTAACGATGAGATTCCGAAGACTGTCGGCGTTATCGACGTCAAAGCAGGTGAAACGGAACGAAGCACCCAAGTCGGGATATATGATGTTCATCCAAATGGAGTGGTCTCTCTGATGCTCAATGGTGGTGTTAGCGAACACCGATTGCTCGTATTTGAAAGGCAGAAGGAGAACCTCGACATTAGGGTATTCAGGTGATCGCTCGATGGTGTCAATCAGACGGTATTGATGTTCGGGCAAGTCAATACGGAAATAGCCCATAGGCTTGGGCTCGGGCAATGCCTTCGGGGTGCAGCACACCAAAGCCGCACACACCGCACACAAAAGAAACATTATATATATGTTGGCTTGCCTCACTTTTTCCATATAACTTCGACTATCCCAAAAACCACTGCTCACTGTTCACTGCTCACTGAAAGTGTAGCCTTAACGAAAGTAAATGTCTTTAGTTCAAATAATTCAGATTGAAATTACAAATAACTTTTCAAATTCTTGTTCTTACTGTTTTGACGCAACCGTTTCAGAGCACGCTCCTTGATCTGGTGCACGCGCTCGCGGGAGAGATCCAGCTTGTCGCCGATTTCATCCAACGTATGCTCGTGGGTGGTGCCGATGCCGAAGAAGAGCCGCAGCACGTCGGCCTCCTTGTCGGGCAGGGTCTCTAACAGGTCGTTAATCTCCGAGGCAAGCGATTCGTGCATCAAGGAGGTGTCGGTATCGTCATCGTTGTCATGGACGAACACATCCACGAAACGGGTCTCCTCGTTGGGCGCGATAGGCGAATCAATCGACTGCGGATGGTTGTTCATCTTCATGATCTCGGCCACCTTATAGACGGGCATGTCCATCGCGGTGGCGATCTCCTCGGTGGTGGGCAGACGGTTGAGGGTCTGTTCCAGACGGGCGGTTTCCTTCTTGATTTTGTTGATGACGCCCACCTGGTTCAGCGGCAGACGCACAATACGCGATTGGTCGGCGATGGCCTGCAGGATAGCCTGACGGATCCACCACACGGCATAGGAGATGAACTTGAAGCCGCGGGTCTCGTCGAAACGTTGCGCGGCCTTGATCAATCCCAAATTGCCCTCGTTGATAAGGTCCTGCAGCCCGATACCCTGATTCTGGTACTGCTTGGCCACGGAGACGACGAAGCGCAAGTTGGTGGTCACCAGCTTGTTGAGGGCATCTTCGTCGCCCGCCTTGATTTTACGAGCCAGTTCCACCTCCTCGTCGGCGCCGATCATCTGCACCTTGCTGATGTCGGACAAAAACCGTTCCAACGACGCGGAATCCCGGTTCGTAATAGACTTTGATATCTTTAATTGTCTCATTTATAATGACTTTTTCTATTTCTTCTACCGAGCTCTTGCCCCTGTCGGGGCTGTTCAAGGAATCTTTTCTATCCCTATTGCCTGTTGCCTTTTGCCTATTGCCTTATTTTTCAACCTTATCTGTTGTACCTTTACTATTTAATAAAGTTACATTTTTGGTCATTTTCTCGTTGTCACGAACCAAAACGACCTTCACTTTGTCGCCGGGGGACTTCGTTTTCAGCACGCCGCGCACCTCCGCGAGGCTATTTACGGGGGTGTTGTCGATGTGCGTGATGACATCGCCCTCCTGGAAACCGTTCTGGGAAGCGGCCCCGTTCTCAGAGACTTCGGCCACATAAATACCATTCACATCACTGAGATTCAGCTCTTTGGCGTTGGTGGCGTTGAGTTCCATGATGGAGACACCAAGATAGGCCTGCTGGGTGGTCCCGAAATGCTGCAAGTCGTAGCAGATCTTCTCCACGATGTTCGACGGGATGGCGAACGAATAACCGGTGTAGTAACCGTTGCCGGAGGCGATAGCGGTGTTGATGCCGACCAGCTTACCGGAAGCATTCACCAAAGCACCGCCACTGTTGCCGGAATTGACAGCCGCATCGGTCTGGAGATAGACCTCGTCGGAATAGGTATTGCGGCCGGTGTTGAGCTGACGGGCCTTCGCGCTGATAATGCCGGCGGTGACCGTCGAGTTGAGCCCCATCGGGTTGCCGATGGCGAGCACCCATTCGCCAATGCGCACGGAATCGGAGTTGGCGAACTTCAGGTACGGGAGACGCGTTTCCTTGATTTTGAGCAGCGCAAGGTCGGAAGCCGGGTCGGTGCCGATAATCTCGCCCTCATATTCTCGTTTGTCGTTCAGGGTGATGGTGACCTTGGCGGCATCTTCCACCACGTGGTTGTTGGTCACGATATAGCCGTCGGAGGAGATAATCACACCGGAGCCGGCCGCCTGAACGGGATAGGCACTCGGGGCGGAACCAAAGAAATGCTCCCATATCGTGCCACCGAAAAAGTCGTCCCAAACCGAGTTTTTCTGCGTAAATTCAGTCTTGATATAGACGACGGCATTCACGGAAGATTCGGCAGCTTCCGTCAAATCGACATATTTCGCCGTGCGGTTTTCCGGCTGAGCACAACCGGACGTGACCGCCATAACCACTGATAACACTGTGATTAACAAAACCTTAGAAACATTCTTGTACATCATATCTTTAATATTTTACATTATATACAACCGTTCAAAACTGCTCAATAACGCAAAGGTTTAAAAAAAATTGCACAGGAAATATTTGTATCGAAAAAAATCTTATTTTTGCCGCCCAAAAAATTACAAACTAAAATTAATATCAAAATGTACGCAATTGTAGAAATAGCCGGGCAACAATTCAAGGTTGAAAAAGACCGCAGGGTCTATGTTCAGCGCCTCAAGGCTGAAGAAGGTGCGCAAGTCACGTTTGACCGCGTCATGTTAGTGGACAATGACGGTGATGTAAAAGTGGGTACTCCGACCGTTTCGGGCGCGAATGTAACCGCTACCGTCCTCCAACATCTCAAAGGCGACAAAGTGCTCGTCTTCAAGAAGAAAAGAAGAAAAGGTTATCAGAAATTGAACGGTCACCGTCAGTGCCTGACCTCCATCAAGATCGACAGCATAACCCTGTAAAATTTAGTATTAACGATTAAAATTTAGACTTATGGCTCATAAAAAAGGTGTCGGTAGTTCACAGAACGGCCGCGAATCAGCGAGTAAAAGATTAGGTTTGAAGATCTTCGGTGGTCAGTTCGCCAAAGCTGGCAACATCATCGTCCGCCAAAGAGGTACCGTCCACAACCCTGGCAAGAACGTCGGTATGGGTAAAGACCACACCCTGTTCGCTTTGGTTGACGGTATCGTGGAATTCAAGAAGACCTATAAGGACAGATCTTACGTCTCCGTGATTCCCACGCAGGAGTAAGAGAAATTTCCAGATTTCAAAAAGAGACGCCTTCAGATGAGGGCGTTTTTTTTATGCAGTGAATTATGTTCTATGGTTATGCTGTCTGTTATGCAACTTATTGAAAAATAACGTTTTCGGCAATCACCTGCTTGGCAGGGACGCGGCGGATCTCACCGTCGGCAGATTGCATGATGACGAACTCCTCATGCAGCGCCTTCTCCTGCAACATGCGTTTCTCGGCCAGCGTCAGACCGTAGATCAGCTTCTTCTCGAATTCTTTAATTTCCTTGTTGGACATACCTCTGTATTTGGTTAAATAGTTCTGTTTCTACAACTTTCGTTTTTCTCCTACGCCCGCCGGTGGCAATGAGGCGGCGCGGACTTTCGCTGTTGTCGAAAATCGTCCAGTAATCCACCGCGTTGGCGTAAAGATTGAACAAATTATGGATTCCGCTGACGTAGCGGCTCCGAATGACTTTTTCCGGGACATTGTGACCACCCGTGCGAACCCGCTCGGCGACACGCTGTATAGCCAGATCCATGGAGTTGAGCCAGAAGAAGAGCAGACTGACATTGTAGCCCTTGTCCTGGGCGCGGTGCACCAGTTTGACGAACGTGCGGGCCGCGAGGGTTGTCTCAATGGAGAACGTCTCGTCCCGCTCAAGCAGCTCGGCCACACGTTTCAGGGCCAGCCTCCCCGCCTCCACGGCTACCCCCTCCGGATTGAACGGGGAGAGACCGTAAGCGATTTCATCGGCGTTCACAAACTCCCGACAGTCGAGAATTTCGGGCAAGATGGTATAGGAAGCCGTCGTTTTGCCGGCTCCGTTGCAACCTCCGATGATGTACAAATTCTTGCCCATTTTGATTGGAAAAAGAAACTGCGAAAATACAAAATATCTTCTATCCGCCCGAACTTTCTGAACAAAAAAGAATATTAGTAAACCTATCTGACAGAGTATCAGAAGGATAATGTCAAAAGTCGGACTTTATTAAAAAATTTATCTCCGAGGAAGCTCGAGAATCAAAAAAAAGTGTATCTTTGCACCCGCAAAACCAGCCACTTTAGCTCAGTTGGTAGAGCGACGCATTCGTAATGCGTAGGTCGCGAGTTCAAGTCTCACAAGTGGCTCTAAACTACTAAAAAAGAGGAACTTAAAGCTCCTCTTTTTTTATTTTCACCCATTCCTCATCGGGAAGTTTCGCTCCCACATACCCAATCAGTCTTGCGGACAAATAGGAGGCTAAATTTCCAGATCGCAACGGATCGTAACCGTTCAGGTAACCGTAGAGGAATCCCGAAGCGTAAATGTCGCCGGCGCCGGTAGTGTCAACCCGTTTCGCATCCACGGGAGCGATAGGGGTCACCTCGCCGTTCATCTTGATGAAGGATCCGTCCTTGCCAACCTTCACGATGGCCACCGGACAGTAGTCCGAAAGGACGTGCAACGCCTCCACGCCTTCCACACCGGCAAACGCCTTGGCCTCCTCTTCGTTGGCGAAGATGATATCCACATAATCGCGCAGCAACATCTTCACGAAATCCAAGTTGGTTTCGATGAGGTTGTAGCTGGCCATGTCCATCGAAATCTGCAACCCGCAGGCTTTGGCCTTCTGGCAGACATCCAAAAGCAGGTCGTGGTTGAAGATGAGATAGCCTTCGATGTGGATGAGGTCATACCCTTTCAGGATTTCGGCATCCACCTGGTCGGGCTGCATCGTGGCGGCGGCACCGAGATAGGTGGCGAAAGTGCGCTCCGCATTCGGGGAGATGAACGTGATGGCAACACCCGTATCCACCTCACTGTTAATCAGATGCGGCATCAGATGGTAACGCAGGCACTCGTCCCGGAAAAGCCGTCCGAGGTCGTCCTCCCCCACCTTACCGATGTAGCCGGCAGTCGCACCCAATCGGGCCAACCCGTGCATGGTGTTGGAGGTGGAACCACCCGTGGCCATGGTCTGCGGCATTCTGGAAATCACCTCCAGAATCTCGCGTTTCCGCTGAGCGTCAATCATCTCCATCCCGCCCTTGCACAACCCAAGGCGGTCCAGAATCTCATCGTTTTCAATGTGCACCAGTATGTCCACCAGCGCATTCCCAATTCCTATTATTTTCTTCATCTTACTTTTAACTTTCAACTTTAACCCTTTAACCATGTAACCCTTTAACCCTTTAACCGTGTAACCGTGTAACCGTGTAACCCTTTAACCGTGTAACCCTTTAACCGTGTAACCCTATACCCCCCTCAACTACATCGTCTCACCCGACTCATTCTCGCCGGTCTGCTGCGCTTTGCTCTCCAGTTCCATCTTGCCGAAACGCAAAGTGACACCCGCCGAAATGTAGCGGCTGTTGAGCATCTTGCTGGTGCTGTTGCTCAGGTAGTACGGGTTCGTGTTCTCGGAACCGGAACCGAATCTGCCGCCCCAGTTGAAGATGTCCTGCACATTGACGTAAATGGACAGCTTGCGTTTGAAGAGGTCGCTGCGGAGACCGAAATTCAGCGCGTAACGGGCCTTGCGTTCGCTCATCAGGCTGAGTGTCGGGGAGTTGTAAAAGCCCGAAGCAGTGAACTGCAACCAGTCGAAAGCCTTGGCCCAGAAGTTCAAGCGCACGCTCCATGACCATTTGTCGCGCTGGTCGTACTGCATTTCGTCACCACGCAAATACTGCATCTTGTAGCCATAGTCATAGACGTTGGCGTAGAGCCGCAGGTTGATGAAACCAGTCGGGCGATATGTGGCATTCAACGAGGCGCCGTAACGCCACGAGGAACCGAGGTTGTACGGCATGGAATAGCTGATCACACGGTCCAGAAATTCATCGTATTTGGAGTCGGTCAGCGAGCTTATCTCGTTCGTGCTCATCCGTCCGTAAAGTTCCACCCCGACATTGCCGAACTTGTTGAAATACTTCTGCCAACCAGCTTCCAAGCTGTGCGTGAAGCCGCTCTTCACCTCAGGATTACCGGTGGAATAGCTGTTGTCGCCATAACGCCGGAAGGTGCTCACGTCCTCCTCGCCCGGATGGAACATGCGCATGGAGTAGTTGAGTTTGAAGTTGTGCATGCTCTTGGTGCGGTAAGTGAGGTGGATGGAAGGCCGCGCCGAGAAATAAACGGGCGCGCCGGCATCTGCAAACGGCATATCGCTGATGTACTCGTAGGCATCCCGCAACACCCCGAGCCCCAAGCCGGTGCTGAGGGTGAAGCCGCCCCAGCGATGCGTCCAGTTCACATCGCCATTCACGTTGGTCGAACTGCCGTTGAAATGGTAGGTGCGCAACGTATCCACCAGCTCGCCGATGGTGTCATTGTAGCGTTTGTAGTCGTTGTTCATCGAGGTCTGGTCTGCGCGGAGGCCGTAACTCAGCTCCCCGTTCTCGCTGTAGGGACGGTTGTAGCGGGCATCGAGACTGCCGCCGTAGCGATAGCTGCGCGTCAGCAGATAGCGGTGCTCGTCGAGATCGTAGTAGGTGTCGTAAAAACGGTTGTACCACTGGTCGCTGGCGTTGAAATTGAATCGCGAGTTCAAACTGATGCGCAGGTTGTGCCCCTTCTTGTCGAACTTCTTGGTGTAATCGACCCCCGCGTGTGCGAAGACCGACTGTCCTTTGGTCTTGCTGTGAGTTGTGTCGATATAGTTCTGATCGTAGGGCTCCTCCTCAAAGACATCGTAGTAGGTCTGGTCCTCAGCCTTGGTCAGGCGGGTGGCATTATAGTTGTAAAAACCGCCGGCATCGAAGAAAATCTCGTTGGTGGTGTCAATCTCGTAGTTGATACCTAAGAAGAAGTTGCCGCTGCCTCTGCGGTTGATGTCAATCTGGGAGGTCTTGGCAGACCAGGTGGTATCATAATCGCCCTCCGTTTCCGCATCGCGGCGTTGGTAGGAGGTCGTCTCATCCGTATTGCGGCGGGCATTGTAACGACCTGACAAGAAGAAGTTTATGCTGAGTTTCTCCTTCGTCCACATGTAGCTGACCCAAGGGGAGATGAACGGCTGATTGGAACCGTTGACACCGAAACTGACGAACTGGTTGCTCTTGACGTGCGCCGAGGTGACAATGTTGATGACCGCCTCGGCATCGGTGGCGTATTTGGCCGACGGGTTGGTGATGGCTTCGATGCGCTCCAAAGCGTTGGCCGGCAGCGTCTGCAGGTAAGTCTTGAGGTTCTCCTCGGTGAGCTTGGAGGGCTTGTCGTTGATCCAGATCTCCACGCTCGACACGCCGCGCAGGGTGATGTTGCCCTCCACATCGACCTCTACGCCGGGGGCATTCTGCAGCGCGTCCTCGGTGGTGCCGGTCTGGATGGAGGCGTCCTCGCTGACGTTATAGACGAGCTTCTCGCCGTCCATGGCATAGAGCGGTTTCTCCGACTTGATGGTGACCTCGTTCAGGGTGGTGGAGATGGGCATCAGCTTGATGACATCCAAATTGGTGTTGTTTTTCACCGTAAAGGGGATGTGCCGTGGGGTGTAGTTGAAGCACCAGACACGCAGGATGCACTCGCCTTGCGGGATGCCCTCGACTTCGAAATAGCCGTTGCCGTTGGCGGAGGTGCCCTTGATGAGAGAGGAGTCCTCAGCATCGAGCACGGCAACGTTGGCATAAGCCAGCGGTGTGGCGGCGATAGAGTCGCGAAGGAGACCCACCACCTTGAATGTGGAGCCTTCGCGCACTTTCTTCTTCTGTTTCACTTGGGGCTGTTGCTGGGGCATCTGCTGGTTCCAGCCGTTGCGATCACCCATCGGGGGGTGTCCTGGGGGTCCGCCGCCGGGAGGTCTTCCGCCGGGGAATCCGCCTCCCGGGGGTTGGGCCATCACGCACAACGCCGACAGCAGCATCACCGCCGTCAAGATCAAAGATTTATGTAACCAATTATTTTTCAGTGTCTTAACCAAGTTCATAGGTTGTATTTTATAAAGCTGCAAAAGTACGAAAAATAAAAAAAGGCAAGCTATAATCTTGCACTATTCGGTTCTGACATCGGAAAGTGACGAAAGTTTAAAATACCAACACACTCTCCCAAATATTTTGGCAGGTATGTAGGGGTAGAACTCATGGCGCAAATAGCTCGAAACTTTTACCGTTCCACCACTTTCCAGCTCTCGATCCGGCGGGTTTCGGAGGAGAAGTTCACCCCGATTTTGTAGAGCTTGCGCGGGTCTTGGGCGAACGGCAAGGCGTACTGCTTCTCTTCGATCTGCTCCAACGCCTTGTCGGCGGATTCGTCCAATTTGAACTCGAAAATGTAGATATAGTCGGCAGTCTGCACCACCATGTCCATGCGGCCGTCGCTGGTGTGCCGCTCGGTGTCGGTGTAGAAGCCCACCATCTTGAAGATGAGCGCCACCGCGTTGTGGAAGTAGAGCTCGGCATCGCCCGCGATTTGGTAGTCCTGTCCGGCG
>JAGCVQ010000049.1 GCA_017962275.1 Bacteroidales bacterium | reverse complement strand
CCCCAAACCCAAAAAAACAAATGCTTGCAAAAAACAATGAACAACGAAATAAGCAACAATTTACCAAACGAAACTTTCACTTGGCTGAAACCAGGTGCTTGGCGAAAACCGTGCATTGTACATGTGACCATGGTGGCCAACGGTCGCCAGCCGCTCTTTGGCACTCTTGGGCACAACGGTAGTAAGGCCGTGGTGGAAAAAACGGCCATCGGTTGGGCAGTTATCGACCAACAACCCCGCATGTTACAGCTTTGCCCCGAAATCAAAATCCTGGCTGACAAGGTGATGCCCGACCATCACCACATTGTCCTACAAGTCCGGAGAAGCATGAAGCGCAGCATCAAAGAGGTGGTGCGGGGGTATATGCAGGGGTGTAAAGCAGAGGCGAGAAAGTTAGGCTTTGAAGGGAATCTGTACGACGGTCCTCCTCATTACCGCGTGCTCACCCACAAGGGGCAACTTCAAGCGATGATAAACTACGTGTATGCCAACGCGGAGCGTGCCTGGCTACGCAAGCAAAACCCTAATCTGTTTTGTTTGCGTCGAAATACTGAGTCTTGTGGACTGTTTTTCACTTCTTTAGGCAACCATTTTCTGTTGGATTGGCCAGACCGGCAGATGGTGGAAATGTCGAGAAATGCAACCGAAGAGCAGATGCGGCAACGGTTGCAAACTGCATTGGAATCTGCCAAAAACGGGGCTGTCACCTATACCGCAGCCATCAGCAAAGGTGAGCAGATTATCGCACGCAACTTGCGGGAACAAGGATTCCCGTTGGTAGTCCTCCTTTTCGACGGTTTTCCGGCCGATGGTTCTCCGCAGGAACGGTTTTACAAGCCGGGTGGTGTCTATTTTGATGCCTGCTCGAAGGGGAAGCTGCTGCTTTTGGAGCCAACCGAGCAAACCTTCCTTGCCCCATCCATTCTCAGTGCCACCGAAGAGGCTCTCCGCCGCAAGGCCGAGGCCAAGAATATCCTTTTCACCCCGCTTCCTGTCTCGTCCCTGCGCTACCGCTTCGTTGCGCTCAATGAGATGGGGAAGTGCTTGGTTCGAGCGGACAGAGTCCGCTGTAATTGGACAGAACCGGCCACCGGATGGTGACACTCAAATCTCACGTTTCAAAGCCGACATGTCTGTGGGCTGAGATGCGACATCACTCCACCCCGCTCACCATCGCTTCCCCCGGCCCCGTGCTGTCCATCAGCCCGATGCGGGTGCCGGAGGCATGGCAGTTGGAGGCGGTGTAGGCGAGGGAGGCGTCCTCGTAGTGGCGGAACTTCAGGATAATGTGGTTCATCTGAAAAAAAAATTATCGGCAACTATTTTGATTTAATGACGAAAATTTGTATATCTTTGCAAAAAAAATGACGGATGGAGTTAATTGTGCCAAAACTATATGAGTTTTTTGACTATAGTGCAAAAGGGATTCTTGGAAGGTCTCTATTTGAGTTTGTAAAAGACCGTCCTGAATACTTTTACGATGACAAAGAAGGGAACAGAAACATAAATATGGGAATGGTTTCTTATTTGTCTTCGATTTGCAAGAAGATGATGAAGGACAATTTGTTAGTACGATTAAAAACAAATGGTGTTGATTGCCTTAATGATGTGTTTTTTGTCGGATTACGTCCAGATAATTTTCAAAAGCCAGAACTATTTAAGGCCCAACTCAAGTATGGTTATTATGATTTTGCCTATAACGGTTTCCCTTTTATTCGAGAACATTTCTATAAATCTGTTGTTCCGCTTGTTGGCATAAGCAAAAATGGCGACAATGATATTGGAACGGCATATTACATCGGAGAAAACATGTTTGTTACCGCTGGACATTGTATTTTAGATATGCCGCAGTTTTCTTTGCTGTATCAAAATGGGAAAAAGATAAAAATATCAGAAATCCTTTTAGACAGCAATAGCTACATTGACCTTGCCATTATCAGGGCAGACGAAGACATTTCATTAGAACCATTTATGTTAGGTGAGCCAAATGTTTTGGATGATGTTCTTGTAATGGGTTATCCACCTATTACTGGCATGGATACTGTATTAATATCTGAAACAGGATCTATAAACACATTCCTCCCCTTTACACAAAAGGCGTCGGATGGACAAGTGGTGGCAGAAGCCAAGTCTTATTTGTCAAACACAGATTGCTTTATGATTAATTGCCGAGTAAAAGGAGGAAATAGCGGAAGCCCTGTTATAAACGAACACGGATTAGTCGTAGGTACTGTCACTTCACTACCATTTGACAACCAAGGTGGTTCCAACCAAGGACGTTATGATATTATGGGATTTGGCATATGTTTGTCATCAAGTTATTTATCAAACATAACGTGTAATCCTAACACGATTCTGGCAATTCCTTCTGGCAGATACTACTCCATCAGTACTTCTACTTGATCAATTATGATTCCTTTTTTGAGCCATAGGATGGTTTGTATCTATACACGAAAAAAGAAACTAACGAGGCACGTATGGTAGATAATATAGAAAGAGTAATTCAAAACAATTTAGTTTTAGGAACTTGAAAGTGTGATAAAAATTTGACAAAATAACATTGACTTTACGAACATAACATTAGAATTATTTCCTTGAATTCTTTAAAATCTTTCATTTTTCCTTTATTAGGAATTTCAAACAAGTGCTCAAGAATACCTTTCTTTGTCTCATTTTCAATGTTTTTCTTAAACATCTCTAAGTCTGACTTTATAATGATACAGTAATGTTTCAATTTTATATCAGCAAAAGCAAATGATTCTGCCCGAGATAGTGAATCAATAGACAGTACCATGTTGAGAACCATGTCTGTGTATAGAGACAACGCACTCGGGGTGTTTATTTTTTCAGCTAAAGATACGGTCGTAATGTATAAATCTCCTTGAATTTTATACGATTTCTTTTCAAATGCTTTCATTTGTTCCTCTTGTAAGGTTTTTAATCTATCAATCTCGTCTTGGTAAAATTTAATCTTTTCTTTTGCATCTATGGCGGAATAGATGTTCCATCCAACAAGAAACGTCACCAAAATGGCTAATATTCCGACAATGATTCCAAGGTAATCAAAGCCTAATTCAACTGTACGATAGCAAGTTCTACTTATTGCTATAATGCTCAAAACAATTGCCATAAAACACAATATAAGATTGACAATTTCAAAACAATTTTTCTTCTTTCCCATATTTCTATTTTTCTGCAAAAATAAAAAATCTATTCATTCGTCTCAAAACACATAAAGCATAACGTGAAATCATTCACCCTTTTCCACCACCTCCACTTTTCCCTCCGTCAACCCACACAACCCATACACCAACCCATCAATCTCACGCTCCAGTACCGATGTGTCGGCAAAGGAATAAGATTTCTTCGCAGCGAGAATATGGTTGTCATAGGTTTTGCAAGTATTCTATTCCGTGGTAGAGGATCAAGGAGTCAAGTGCAAACTTCTTTATTTCGTTTCGATATTCGGTGATTCGTGGAAGAATCCTTTTTTTGTAGATTAAAGAATTTTTTTGACAGATATTATTGATGCATCTTGATTATAATTGCTAAATTCTATCTCAAGTGATTCTGCCTTTCTAAAAACCATGTGTTTATCCACAACAGAGGGGAGTATTGCTACGCAATGTACATTTTCAGCACCAGGAGCAAAAGATTGCACACTCTCGTATATTATTCCATCATATAAGCCTGTCTTGAGCAATAGTTTAGATAATATGGCAAACACCCAATAACCTTTATCATCATTATTTTCTACAATTTTAGTAAATTCATGGTTTAAATACTTCATGAGAGCCATAGAATCTGTTGATTGTAGCCCGACTGATGATGCTATCTTTCTGTATTCTTTGTCATTTTTGAAAGATTCCGATTTGTTGCTTCCGTTTGGGTTAATAATTTGTGCAAACTTCAAGTCTATTGTCGTTTGCCATTGGCCTATCACAACGTTATACCGCATAGACTTGTCTCTTGGATTGCGAAAACAATCGCAGATCTCAGCACAACAGCCATAGACACTACTCCACTGTTCATCGCTAGAAATACCATAAAACATTGTGTTTGCAGGTGTGCTAGCCCTTTTGTAGGAATTATTTTTTTTCTGGAGGAAGGTGGCTTAATGAATTGTTGTTCACTATCTCTTTGATATTGTTGATGACCCTGGCTCTATAGATGTATTGATTTGATGATAATATCAGGCTTGGTATTAATTGCGGGCCATGAATAGAAGTTATTATTTGTTCTACCTCGTCGGGCGTGTTAAATTGTTTGTTTAATAACAGACTGATGCACTCAGTAATATTTATGGATTTCATAATATGAGATATTTAAATACGCCGCAAAAATACAATTATTTTCAATATGTAGTATTGATTTTTACAAAAAGTTATTATTAGCTTTACTGTATCATTAAAATAATATACTGTTAAATTAAAATACATCAATGTAAAATATTGTGAAATAAATAATTACCGTACACAATCATTTCCCTTCCACCACCTTCACTTCCTCCTCCTTCAACCCATACAACCCATACACCAACCTGTCAATCTCCCGTTCCAAAGCCGACGTGTCGGCGGAAGAGTTGGTTCTCTTCACGGCAAGGATTTGGTCAACCAAGGAGATGATGGGTTGTTGCTTGTCTTTGCTCGCTATCGGTATAGGTAACTTCTTCGCTTGGGCTATTCGTATTTTCGGAAAGAGTTCTGTCTCGCCTTTGAACATTGTTGAATAATACCATTGGAGTAGAGATGAGTTCAGTAATGCTAACACGTACTTTGTACTCAATCGACCATCGGTGATTAAAATAGAATAAAGGCTTCTGTTTGAATAGATAGTTTCATTACCAAGATATACCGCAGTAAGAAAGCTACCCGTTTCTCGCAATAGGATTCTTTCTTTGCTGAAATATTTGTTGTCTTTAGAAAAAGCCTCTAAAACAGATTGGCTGATATATGACAGCTTTGTATAGTGATATTTGGAAACATCTGAACCTGTAAGGATTTTGTGTTGACCGTTGCATCCAACCATATTTCGTCCTATTTCAAAGCCCCGCATGATAGAAGAAATAGACGAGAGAGGAACGGTTCCTGAAATGACATGTTCAATTATATTGCCATCTGCATAAAAATCCTCAAAACGCCAACTCGACTTGCATTTTTTTGCTATAAAAGTCGCTGTTGGAATTTCAGCATTTTTGAAAACATCATCGCCCTCTATTCTGAAAGCTACTACGGAAACATTCTCTTGCAGGAATTTGCGAAGGGTATGGAATTTCAACCCTTTGACAAAAAGAGATGATGTGATAAAAGACAAAATACCATTCTTATTTAATATGTTGACTGCTCTTTCGTAAAAGAAAGCATACAAATCTAGACAAGATGCGGTTTTGTAGGAACTGTATGTACCGTCTGCACCAACTACCACATACGGCGGGTTCCCCACCACTATGTCAAACCCACCCCTGTCGAAGATGTCCTTGAACCAGGTGTGCCAGAGGAAGAACTCCTGGTTGGCGGAAGGGTCGAGGGAGGAGAGACGGGCTTCGGCGGCGGGACGGAGATCCTGATGACGGATGTAGCTCTTTACGCTGTCGTTGATCTCGCGCCGCGCTTCCGCCTTCTTCACGTGGTCGGTGAGGCTGAAGTACTCCCGCAACATCAGCTGGAGGTTGCGCTTGGTGTCGGTGCTCACGAACTCGATGCCCAACTGGTTAGCCCCCGCTTTCTGCCTGCCCTTCCCCAAACTGCTGTGCTGACCTTCGCTGCTCATCATACGACTTAGATCCACCCCTTCGAAGCTCTCTATCAGACTGTTGCCCTGCATGAACTTGTAGTCGAAGTTGGGCAGGGCCTGCGGCTCCTCGCTGTCCACCACGATGCTCAACCAGAACCGCAGACGGGCAATGTCGATGGCACCCCGCTCGATATCGACCCCGTAGATGTTGTTTTCAATGATCTCGCGCTTGAGGGCGGCACGGGATTGGGTTGATGACGATGGACCCATCGATGGAGACGCAAAATTTTGCGTCTCTACAACAGGGGATAACGATATTGCCTCCCTACACCGCCACAATTCGTTCAACAATCCCATCGGGAACGCACCTGAACCAATGGCCGGGTCGCAGATCTTCACCTCGCGCAAGGCACGGTCGAGAATCTCACGATAGGGTTCCAATTCACCGGGTAGTTCGTGATTCTCAACAAACGACCGAATCGCACTTGATAATTGTACATTGTTCATTGTACATTGTTCATTGAGATACGCAATCAACGACTCTTTGCACATGTACCGCACAATCTCCTTCGGGGTGTAGAACGCGCCCTTGGCCTTGTTGTCCTCCAACAGACTCTCGAAAATCTTGCCCAGCATTTCGGGATCGACACCGATCTCGGCATCGTCGGGGTCGTTTTCATCGACGGTGAAGTTGTAGGAGGCCAAGAAGGTGAAAAGGTCGTTGAATAATGAAGACGGCAGCCGGATATTCATCTTATCCACTTCGTCACGCTCGAACAAACCGCCGTTGAGGTACGGCAAATGCTCCCACTGTCTCAACAAACCCCGGTCCCACTGTTCGTCGGCAAACAGTTTCTCACGCTGCTCCGGCTCGGTGTTGAAGATTCCGAAAAAGAGCGGTTCCAAGACCTGTTCGAGAAAATCGGCTTGATGAGGACTGGAGAGAAACAGGTCGCGCAGGAACGTCGGATTGTCGTTGAGCCAGCCTTTTTTCTGCAAAAAATGGAGGAACACGATGCGGCCCATCATCTTTTTGACATAGTCGTGGAGACGGGTATCGGATGTTCCGTCGGTAGAGACGCGCCATGGTACGTCTCTGCGATAAGCTTGCGTGAGGTTCGCCACTATCCGGTCGTAATGGAGATGGTATTCGTCGAAAAACTCATCGCTGAGCGCATCCACCGAGAAGGATTCCCTGAGGTCGGACAGCGTTAAGTGTCCATTCAGTTTGGCCACCTTCTCCAATCGCTCAAGCGGCGTTTTGTATTGCCCGTTTTCGTCACCCAAGATATAGGAGAACCGTTTCGCCGAGGTGCTGCCCTCCTTGAGGTCGCAGATGTAGGACAACCGCCAGTGCCGGCCGTCGTCGAAAACGGCAATGGCCCCATCGACATCGTATTTCAGATAGGGACTGATCAGCTTGCGCAGGCCCACGCGCTTGCGCCGCACATCGCCGCCATCGGCCACACGGGTGTAGAAGAAGCCAAGCAGACGATGGTCGGCATCATCCATCTGACCGATGAAAAAACTCTGGTCGCCTTCGGCGTTGGTGTCGAGCCATTCGGGACGCGAGACCACATCGTGGCAACCGAAAAGACGATGCACGATTTCGCGGCTGTAAGTGGTATAGTCGAACGGCGACTTGAAAATCTGACGGAGGGTTTCGGTATTCATTGTCGGGTTTATTTGAAAGTTTCACTTAAAATGATGTCGGCGGCGGTGTAGGTCACCTGCTTGGTTTCAGTCTGCGGCTGTGGCTGACTGTAGCGTCTGTCCAACTCTTCAAGCTGTTCCTGTATCTTGGTGAGCGGAGCGGGCTCTTTCTTCTGCTTCCTCGAAATACGGTTGAGGGCATCGGCTAACTGGTTGTAGGCGCCGCGTTCCACCATCTGCTTCAGACGGTCGAGGATGCTGCGACCTTCTTCGTCGAGCAGAGGCCGCACCTCGCGCAGGAAAGCGGCGGCCTTCTTGGCGTCGTTGTCTTTGCTGCCGATTTTGAGCTTGTCTTCCTGATATTCGCGCTGCTGGTCGAGGGTGTATTGCCGTATCGCACTCTGTACCTGTTCGTAATGCCGCTGTATGCAGTCGCCGAAGGGCACCGCTTTCTCGTCGGGTTCCGCATGGAAGATGTCGGCGGCTTCGAGGAAGGAGAGTTCGCGGGGGATGTCGCCGACGAGGTAGAAGGCTTTTTTGAGGGGAGAGGCGAGATAGACGATGGTGTGATGTGTCGTCTCTCCGAGACGGGCACAGCGACTTTTCGGCGGAAGATTCTTGATGCGGCGGTAGAGCGAAGGATGGTTGTCGTGAAGGGCGCGCACTTCGCGCAGCAGCTCTAAACTGCAGTCGGTTTCATCACGCACGTCGGTGTTGAAAAGTTTGAACTCGTGTACCAGCTCGTCGTGCGAATAGATTTTGGTATCCTCGCCGAGGGCGGAATGGAAACTCTGCAGCTTGATGAGGGAGTTCTTCTTCAAACTGATGATGGCATCGCCGGGGTCGGAAGGGTAAAACATGTAGTTGTGGATGGCGGTGGCGGTGGAGCCGATACGGTTCACACGACCGATGCGTTGCATCAATCGTGTGGCATTCCACGGGCTGTCGTAATTGACAATGACATTCGCCCTGTGCAGGTTCACGCCTTCGGCCAACACATCGGATGTAATCATGATGTTGTAGTCATTATGCCACTTTTCTTTGTACTTGGCATCGAAGTTAGCCTGGATCGTTTTCTGAAGTCGCTTGCGATTTCTGGCGCACACGGCCAGAATGTCTTGACGGTGAAGACGCTCTTTCAACTCTTTTTCCAGATAGTTGACGGTATCCACGCTTTCGCTGAACACCACTAATTTACCGCCGGGATTCTTCTCCTTGTCGAACAGTTCCCCCTGCAGCATATTGATGAAAAGTTCCAGCTTGGGGTCGGATTTCACTGTGTCCCATCGTTGGCACAGCTTGTCCAGCACATCGGCATCATATTCCAACATCGGCAGGAAATCGGGCTTGAAATCGGCCGCGTGGAAGAGTATCTCTTTCTGGTCGAATCCTTTACCGATGGCCAGTTCTATAATCTCATCCAACTCGACCCCGTCGGACTGCAGTTTTTTCACATTCAGCTCGGGGGCAATGATGACTTTGTCTTCTTGGAACATTTTTATCATTCCCCTTGTAGCATCTAAAAGAGTGTGGAGCGAGCGACGAAAGGCATCAAAACTGCTTTCCAACCGTTTGACCATGTGTGTTTGGTAGATGGAAGCAAGCGAATCGGCCATGTGTTTGGCCATTTTACCGGAAGGGACTTTGTATGAGGGACAATATTCTACCGCACGATAACGGGCATAATGCAGGCCGCTTCCGTTGAATATATCCGAGTTCACCTCCTTCAGATTGGCCGATGGTGTATCTACCAATTTTATATAAGTGTCAATGAAAAGTTTCAGCAATTCGGGCGACATCTGATAGGTGCGGTCGGTGGGATCAAGTAACTGTGGGAAATGTATCTCGTTGGCATAGCGGGGCTCATGCTGGATATTGCTGCGGGTACGGCGCACCATCACTTTCTCCAACACCTTGTGACGAAGTTCCTGATTAATAGCATCAATACGTTTGGTAAGGTAACCGGCGCTCATCGTGCGACGCTGCGACATAAGGCTCTTGAATTCCTTGATCCACGGGGCAAAAGTGTCGGCAATATTGTTGACACCGTCAATCGTACAGCGAGCGACATCCTGAAACAGCAGCAATTGGTTCTTGATGTCCTCGGGCGTGTTGTTGAGCGGCGTGGCCGAAAGCAAAAGCACGCGTTTGTTTCCGTCAACATTGCCCTTGTTCGACCGTGCCGACTTGCAGATGCGCTGCAGCAGGTCGTAGTTGCAGTTGCTGTCGTGCCGGAAATTGTGCGCCTCATCGACGATAACGAGGTCGTAGCAACCAGGCTGATTGTAGTTGTTGGTGCCCTCGATGATTTTTTCCAAACTGCCATTGCTGACGAATTGGCTATAGTTGTTTTTGATTTGGAAATCCCTGAATGTGTCCTCCCAGTTTTTTTGCACCGAAGGCGGGAAGATGACGAGGATGCGGGTGTTGTCGCCATTGGCGGCGATAAACCGTTGTGCAATCATGGCCGCCACCACGGTTTTGCCCAAACCCACCACATCGGCGATAAAGCATCCGCCGTGCCGCATCATAATGTCGTACCCTTGCACCACGGCATCGCGCTGATAGGTGAGGTCGTCGTAATTGTCGGGAAGATGAGGGACGAAATGGTCTTCGACCTGATTGCCGAAATGGTCGATGAGCATTCGCATATAAAGCTCGTAGGGCGTTGGTTGATGTTCGGGTGGAGCGAGATGAGTTCCATCCACAAAGCGGTTCACATCGTCCATAGTCACCGGTATGGCATCGTTCCAAAGATGCTGAAACTCTTCCTCGCAGTAATGCACATCGTCATAGTCCTTCATGGCCACATTCAATTCATAGCGAGGTGGTTCGGTGGCACCAAGCCCTTGCGCGCTGAGGTTACTGCTGCCCATAATGACCCAGCCGTCGCTATGCTCGCTGTGGTTTTTCGGCAGACAGAGGTAAAACTTTGCGTGAAGATCCTTGGTGGGGTGGATGCGCAACTGCAAACGTCCGTCGGCAATGTCGGCGCAGAACTGGCGGATGCCTTCATCCACTTCAGAAGCGTATTCCGATTGATTGACATCGCGGAGAAAATCCTCACAATATTGTTCAAGACTCGCCTCCTTGTCGCCGAAAAACAGCTTGCCGGCGGCTTGCGATTGGCGGAAGAGGTTGTCGATGTTGATGCCGACAAGGATGCGGATTTCGCTGACATTCTCCAGCTCCTTGCGCAGTTTGAAGTAGCCGCTGGAACGAAAATAGCCAACCACGGCATGGAAGATGTCGAAGTTGGCCATCGCGGAGGCGATGCCGTGGAACTTGTCCATCAGCCTCGTCTCGATATTGTTAAAAAACTTGGTGCTCATAGGCTTGGCGTTTTAGGCGCTTCGCCTTTCGGAGTGTCACAAAAAGAATCCGTGAGTCTTTCTGTCTATACCTGAGGTTCGCCAAAACCCTTAATGCAAACAAGAAAGCCCACGGATACACCGTGAGCATTTCTGCTTTCTCGTGCATTAAGTATTGAAATTTGGCGATTTCAGGTATACTCGAAAAGCAAAAACGCTTTATAATATGTTATTTACTCTTTTATTCTTCTATTGTTTCGTATATATTATTCGTTAAAGTTTATATTTCTGATTGTTTTGGGCTGCAAAGATAGGAAAATTTTGGGAAGAGATTGATACTTTGACTGTCATTAGTTTTTGTCGCTTTGCTATTATTAGTTTTTATTGTCTCACTCTTATTAGTTTTTGCCGCTGCAAACCCCGTCTGCTCCTGCCTGCTCCAACAAAAAAGGGGAACCCTCCGGCTCCCCTTACGTCTCACGTCTCACGTCTCACGTCTGAAACGTCTTAGTACCCGAAAATCTCCTCCAAGGTCAGCTTCGTCACCTTGCCGTATTTCTCCAAACCCTTCAGATCGACCTCGTCCTTGTTGCCGAGGACCACGACCACGCGCTTCTGGCCCTTGATGTAGCTCTTGTTGAAGTTCACCACATCGTTGAGGGTCATTCTCTGGATGGTGTTGTAGTTGGTTCTGTCCATCGGGGCTTTCAGACCCATCTCTTCGCAAGTGAGATAGTAGTTGATGATGCTCATCTTGCGGGTGCGGTCGGTGCGGTATTGCGAAATCAGCGCGGTCTTGGCCAGGTCGAAGTTCAGCTCGGACACCGGAATGTTGTCCAACAGGTCGGTGAAGGCCTCCAAAGCGTCGATCAGCTTGTCGTTCTGCGTGCCGATGTGGGTCATGTTGTAGTTGAGCTTGCCCTTCTCGCTCGGCTCCACATAGTATGCGGCAGCGGAGTATGCCAAGGAACGCTTCTCGCGGATCTCCTGGAAGACGATGGAGTTCATGCTTCCGCCGAAGTACTCGTTGTACATCTCGATTTGCGGACTCAAAGCCCAGTTGGCGGGGATGGAGGTCGTGAGCTGACGGCAAAGCGACTGTTTCGCATCGTAATGGGCGAAATAGACCTTGTTGTCCTTCGTGGCGACGCGGTCGTAGTCGGCACCCATCTTGACGGGCTTCTTGGCGGGATGTACACTGTGCTTGTCGGTGATGACCTTCTGCAAGTCGTTGAGACTCAGGTCGCCGTAGTAGAGGATGCGCTGCGGCTGGGAGGTCATGGTCTTGATCTGGTTGACCACATCCTGTGCCTTGATTTTCTGCACCTCTTCGTTGGTGACGAAGTACTTGCGCACGTTGTCCTTGCCGTAGGAGACATATCGCAACATCGTCTGGAAGATGGTCTGCTGGCGCGATTTGGCGTCGTTACGGGATTTCAGCACATCGCTGATGGAATTTTGGACGGACTCCTCAGAGATTTTGGGGTGGTTGAGGATGTCCTCCACGATGGCCATGGCCTTTTCCATATTCTCGCTCAGACCGGAGATCCGGACGGTGGCGTATTTGCTGCCGAAACCGATGCTGAAGTCGCAGGCGAGGTCGTACATCTCGCGGTTGATTTGGCTCAGCGTGCGGTTCTCGCTCTCCAGTTGATCGAGGAAGGAGTTGGTGATGCCGGCTTTCTTGTCATAGAAGGAACCGTAGTTGTAGCGATAGACCAGCTGGAAGCGGCCGTTGTCGGTGTTCTTCACGTAGAGAATCTCGTTGCCGTTGGCCTTGCCTTTCTGCATGTCCTTGTTGAAATCCACGAAAACGGGTTCGATGGGTTGCACCTTGATGTCCTTGACCTGTTTCAGGAAAGCGCTCTCCACGTCGCGGTTCATCACCACAGGGGTGATTTCAGGCTTATCGACTTTCTGCACGTTGCGTTGCTCGCCCTGACGTTTATAGACGATCACGTAGTTGTTGTTCTTGAAGGTGCGTTTTGCGAAATCGATCACATCCTCTTTGGTCACCATGCTCATGTTTTCGGTCTCGTTGATGACATCCTGCCAGCTGCGGTGGGAAAGGTAAGCGAAGGCCATCGCCATGGCGCGGTTCACGTTGCTTTCGAGGGAGGTCATGTCGCTGAGCTTGCGGTTGTTGATGGCGGCGGTGAGCAGGTCGGCATCCCAGTTGCCGGATTTCAGAATCTCGATTTGTTGCAGCAGGAGGTCTTTCAGCTGCTCCAAGGTTTGTCCCTCTTTGGGTCTGCCGTAGAGACGGAAGTAAGCGTAGTCGTTGAGGTCGCTCACGCCGGAGGATGCGCCCAGCGCTAACTGCTTTTGGTTGATGTTCTCGTCGATAATACCACAGGAACCGTTCATCAGCACGGCGTCAGCCATTTCGGCCAAGAGGACGTCGCGGGAACCGGTACCGGACTCGATGCGGTAGCCGATTTGCACGTTCTCGGGCTCAAGACCGTACACTTCCACTACTTTCACCTCACGAATCGGTTTTTCATGCACGTAGGTGAAGTCGGGGATGTATTTCGGCTGAATCTTTCCGAAGTATTTGTCAATCAGTTTGATAGCCTGTTCGGGGTCGAAATCGCCGGCCATGGCGATACAGTAGTTGTTCGGCACATAGTAGGTGTTGAAGTGCTTGTTGATGTTCGTCAGGGACGGGTTCTTCAAGTGCTCGATGGTGCCGATGGTGGTCTGCGTGCCGTAAGGATGGTGCGGGAACAAAGCCTCGTTCAGCTTCTCGTAAGCGGTGCGGCTGTCGTTGGCCATGTTCATGTTCTTCTCCTCATAAACGGCCTCCAACTCGGTGTGGAACAAACGGAAAACGGGGTTGGCGAAGCGTTCGCTCTCAATCATCAGCCAGCGTTCCAGCTCGTTGCACGGAATGTCCTCCTGATAGACGGTCATGTCGTTGGAGGTGAAGGCGTTGGTGCCCTGAGCGCCGATCATCGACATCATCTTGTCGTATTCGTTCGGGATGGCGTACTTGGAAGCCTCGTAGGAGACCGAGTCGATCTGATGGTAGATGGCCTTGCGCTTGGCGGGGTCGGTGGTGTGGTTATAGACCTCGTACAGTTGCTCGATTCTCTTGAGCTGCTCCTGCTCCTTGGCCCAGTCCAGCGTGCCGAAGTGGTTGGTGCCCTTGAACATCAGGTGCTCCAGATAGTGGGAGAGGCCCGTGGATTCGGCAGGGTCGTTCTTGCTGCCCACGCGCACCGCGATGTAGGTCTGGATGCGCGGCACGTCCTTGTTCACGGACATGAAGACCTGCAGACCGTTGTCCAGCGTGTAGTGGATGACGTTCATCGGGTCATTCTGGTAGGTCTCCTTGTGGTAATTCTGCGCAAAAGAGCTGAAGGTCAGGAGACAGCAGACCGCCAGCAGCAGAGTTGTGATAAAGTTACGTTTCATACTGTTTGGTATTTATTTTTTGATGAATTTTTCAGTATAACACTCATTATCGGCGAAAATCTTCACGATATATACGCCTTGAGGGAGCGAGGATATATTGATTGGGGCATTTGGATTTGATTCCGAAAGCACCATCTTACCCATTAAATCATAAATCTCCACATGCCGGGCATCGGTCAACGTGATGTTCAAAACATCGTTGGCCGGATTCGGATAAAGGTGGGGGCTGCTCATGGCGTGCGTCTCCACCCCGACGTTCAAGAAATGCACGTCAAAGGAGGCTTGATTGCCGTTATAAGTGATGTTGGTGATTTCGAAACTGGTTTCCGGGGTTCCGTCGAAGAGGAAAGGATGCGGATTGGTGTTGGGACCGAAAGATTTGTGGGTGCCTAAGCCGAATGCCGCGGCGTCAAGGTTCCCGTTAACGGTGTCAATGGCGCTGTTCGGACGGAAAATCCAGTAGGTGTGCGGCTTTTCGAAGAAGTCAAAAAAGCCGTTGCCGGAGTCGTACATGTCATCTAAGTCAACGTTATCATACCATCGGCCGATAATCACACCGCTCTGGGGAGTATTTTCCATGAAATCGTCACAATTGCGGTATTCGATGGTGAACCACTGGTTCGGATCGATGGAGGAACGGATAAAGTAACAGTTCTGATGGTCGGACGAAGTATTACTATTCAAAACATAATGTCCATCTTCCACGATTTCAATGGGTTCATCCACAATGCCTAAAAACATGTATTTGAGGATGGCGGAAACCTGTTGCAAATTGTTGTGTGCCATCTGGTCCCAAGGTCCGACTGGCGCGACACTGTTCGTGTAGAAATAATGGTAGAAGTCGGGAATGCCTAAAGAGTGTCCCATTTCGTGGCAAAAAGTATTGGCAGTGAAGTAGTTATAGGAATTGGCGAATTCAAAGTTATAGGAATGGGGCATTTTCCCATTGATGAGATAATTCAGGAAAATATCAGGGCCGAAGAAATCCATGTGGGGCCAAAGCAGATCAGCCCAATTCCCGACATTGCCTTTGATGATGAAGCTGATATTGTCAATCCACCCATCGTTGTTGCCATCCAGATTGACATCTGGACTCACTAACTGCAGGGAATCCACATATCGCATCACCCTGCCCAAGAGTTCCGTTTCCCGAGGATTAGTGATACTCATCTCTTGTGGCGGGTAACCTCCTGGATTGGTCTCGCTATAGGGTTGGTAGTAGGAGCGCGGCATCGGATCCTGATAGGAGACGATGGTGGAGCCCTGAATGTTGTTCGTATAGACGGTGTGGTAATTGATTTTCCCGTAGGTCATGACGTTGTAATAGTTATAGACCGAGATGTTGTAGGGCGTGGTGTCGTTGAACATCTGGTCGATGGACCCTAAGGACTCGGTGAATTCCGGATCGTCGGCAAAACGGACAAATATGACGAGATTGGTGAGTGTGGTCGTTTCGTTCCGGTTCAACTGGATTCTGGAAGCCATTTGGTAATTTTTAGGCGGACGAGGCGGCATCAGCGGCGAAATTGTGTCCGTCGGGGCCGAAAAACCG
Source organism: Bacteroidales bacterium (assembly GCA_017962275.1). GTDB lineage: Bacteria > Bacteroidota > Bacteroidia > Bacteroidales > WCHB1-69 > F23-D06. The sequence continues at coordinate 34,091 of JAGCVQ010000049.1, read as the reverse complement.
ATTAAAACAATCGCGTTGAACAATAAGAATAGAATCTTCCTCATAACCATTTTGGTATAAATTGAAATATAGTCTGCAAAAATATACTTTTTGCCATTGCCCCCTTTTGCTGTTGATAAGTATTGATATTTAGTGATTGTGCATAAAAAAAGTGCGCCGTTTCCGACGCACCTTTCCGATTAGTATTTGTAGAAGCCTTCGCCCGTCTTGCGGCCCAGCAAACCGGCGCGGACCATCTTGCGCAACAGCGGGTGAGGACGGTACTTCGGGTCGCCGAACTCCTTGTAGAGCACCTCCATGATGGCGAGGTTCACGTCGTTGCCGATGAGGTCGGCCAACGCGAGCGGACCCATGGGGTGGTTGGCACCCAACATCATGCATTTGTCGATGTCCTCGGCGGAAGCGATGCCGTCGGCCAAAATGCCCACAGCCTCGTTGATCATCGGGATGAGGATACGGTTGACGACGAAACCGGGGGCCTCGTTCACGGGAACGGGGGTCTTGCCGATTTCCGTGGTCAGATCGACGATGCACTTGGCAGTCTCATCGGAGGTGAGCTGACCCTTGATGACCTCCACCAACGCCATACGGTCGGCGGGGTTGAAGAAGTGGCAGCCGATGAACTGGGTCGGACGGCTGGTGCAAGCGGCAATCTCCGTGATGGAAAGGGAAGAGGAGTTGGTGGCGAAAATCGTCTCCGGTTTGCAGATCTTGTCGAGCTCCATGAAGACCTCTTTCTTGAGCTGCATATCCTCCACAGCGGCCTCAATCACGAGGTCGGCATCTGCGAAAGTGGCATAGTCCGTAGTGGTGGTGATGTTCTTCAACAGGGCATCGACAGCCTCTTGGGTCATCTTGCCTTTTTCCACCAGTTTGCCATAACCTTTCGAAATGGAACCCATCGCCTTGTCGAGGCTGGCCTGGGTCCTGCTCTTCATGACCACGGGCATCTTGGCGGCGAACGCCTTCACAATACCTTTGGCCATAGTACCTGTACCTATAACACAAATTTTCATAATAATGATTTTAAGTTATTGATTTATAAGATGTTTATTCGTTGATGAAATGGGCGTCCTGTTTGGAAAGGAAGGCCGTCATGCCGATTTTTTGATCCTTGGTGGCGAAGCATTTCCCAAACATGCGGCTCTCAAAGGCAATGGCCTCGTCGGCGGGCAGGTCGTACTCCTCGTTGATGCACTCTTTGGCGTAGCGCACGGCAATCGGGGCATTCTTGACGATTCTGTGGGCGAGTCTAACCGCCTCTTTCATAAGATCTTCCGGTTCATAGACGGCATTTACCAATCCTACGCGGAGGGCCTCGTCGGCCTTGATGGCGCGGGCGGAGAAAATCAGTTCCTTGGCGACGCCCATGCCGGCGATCTTGGCTAAGCGGTAGGTGCCGGAAAAGCCGGGGATGATGCCGAGGCCGACCTCGGGTTGCCCGAACTTCGCGTTGGAAGCGGCAAGACGGATGTCGCATGCGAGGGCCAACTCACAGCCGCCGCCGAGCGCGAAACCGTTCACCGCCGCGATGACGGGAATCGGAAGGGTTTCGATCTTGCGGAACACTGCGGCTCCGATGGCGCCGAAACGTTCGCCTTCTTCTGCATTGAGCGGTTGCATCTCCGAGATGTCCGCGCCCGCCACAAACGATTTCTCGCCGTCGCCGGTGATGATCAGCACGCGGATGTCGGGATCGAGGTTCGTCAGGAAGTCGTCCATCTCTTTCAAGAGGTTGGAATTTAAGGCGTTGAGGGATTTCGGCGCGGAGATGGTCAGGGTACACACGGCCTCCGCCAGGTCTATTTTCAGGAATTCGTATTCTTTCATTTTGACGTATTTAAAATCGGGGCAAAGGTACAAAAAAAAAGTGCCGTTTGGCACTTTCTTTTTTAACGTTTTTTCTTCCCTGCGTTCACCGGCCCTGTAGGTTCGGTTTTCTTCACCTCTTTCTTCTTGGCTGTCAGGGTCTTTTTGTAAGCGTACTCTTTGTTGTAAAGATCCTGGAGGTGTTGCGGGGTCAAGATTGCTTTGAATTTCTTGTGGTAGTTGGTCTCGATGGTGAGCAGGTTCTTGCGCAACTCGAACTTCTGGTCTTGGAGGTAGGTGAGCTGTTTGTCGCTCAGCTTCTCAATGATTTCCTTGTTGGTGCCCGGTGCGCCGAGTTTGATGCCCTGCTTCTCCAAGTTCTTGCGGTAGGTGTCCATTGCCTTCATTTCTTCTTTGAGGAATTCCTCATACACCGGCCAGAACTTTTGCGACTCAGAGCTGCTCATCGATACGTTTGCCTTCATGTAGGAGAGGCGTTCCTGAATCATGGCCTTCGGGTTCTTCTCTTGGGCGAAAAGGGCGGTCGTCGCACACATCGCCAGCACTATCAGTGTGATCCAAGTTTTTTTCATCTCTTGTCAGGTTTTAGGTTTAATATTCCAAATATTGATAATAGTCCATCATGGCTAACTCCTCGCTGTAGTAGTCGGTGGCTACGGTCTCTAACGCCTCTTCTTCTTCGATGGTGGCGGCCAGTTGTTGGGTTTGCGTGATGGCCGTGTCTTTCTCGGGGGTGTTGTAGGTGAAGAAGATACCTGCAGCGATGGCCACTACCGCAACGGCAGCGACGGCGGAAGAGATGATGGTTCTCCGTTTATGTTGCTCATGCTTAATGTTTTGCATGACTCTTCCAGGAAGTTCCTCAAAATAGTTTTCGGGAACCGAATAATGCTCGGTCTTATTTAAATTCTCTAAATCAAACATAATGAATCAAAAATTACAACACGATGACTTTGGAAAACTTAAAAGGTTAAACGCTCTGAAATATTTTTTTTGATTTTTTCGGCGGCGAAGTGGTAGGAGGCCTTGAGCGCACTCTCGGAGGTGTCGAAAATTTTCGACATTTCGGCGTAGGGGGTCTCGTCGTAGTAGCGCATGGTGAACACCGCACGCTGCTTCGGCGGCAGCTTGGCGATCTCCTCCTGCAGGAACTGCTCGATCTGTCCCGGCGTGACGGTGCTCATGTCTGCCTGGCAGGAGAGCATGAAGTCCGTATAAGAGTCGTCGTCGAGGTTCAGCAACCGTTTCTTTTTCTCGATGTATGAGAGTGATTCGTTGACGCAAATTCTTGTGATCCAGGTTTTCAGACTGGATTCGCTTCTGAATTTGTCCAAGTTCCGCCAGATTTTGATGCATACGTTCTGCGTCACATCGTCAGCGTCGTCGTGGATGGTCACGATGCGGCGGGCGCTGTAGTAGATGTGCTTCTGATACTTCTTCAGCAGCAGTTCGAAGGCCTTCTCTTTGGTCTTGTCGTTGCTGAAAAGCGACAGGATGAATTCGTCGGTGATTTCGGGCATTATGTTGATAATTGGTTATTTACGGCTGATTGCCTTTTGGCAGGCAGCCACAATGTGCTCTTTGTCGAGGCCGAAGTGCGCCATCAGCTCGTCAGGGGTGCCGCTCTCGCCAAAGTGGTCGTCCACGCCGATCATCTCCACGGGCGCGGGAAGGTTCCGTCCCAAGCACTGGCACACGGCATCGCCCATGCCGCCGTTGAGGAAATGCTCCTCGGCGGTGACAGCACAACCGGTTTTGCGCACGCTGTTCAGAATGGTTTCCTCATCCAACGGCTTGATAGTCGCGATGTTGACAACTTCAGCGGAGATACCTTGCGCGGCCAGCATATCAGCGGCTTGCAAGGCGGGAAACACCAAATGGCCCGTGGCGAAGAGGGTCACGTCCGAGCCTTCGCGCATCACCTCGGCCTTGCCGATGACGAAAGGCTTGTTCTCCTCGGTGAAGTTCGGTACAGCTGGGCGACCGAAACGGATATAGACGGGGCCGTTGTATTCCGCGGCGGCGATGGTCGCCATCTTCGTCTGGTTGTAGTCGCAGGGGTTGAGCACCACCATGTTGGGCAGCATCCGCATCAACCCGAGGTCCTCCATCATCTGGTGGGTGGCGCCGTCTTCGCCCACGGTGATGCCGGAGTGCGAAGCGCCGATCTTGACGTTCAGGTTCGAATAGGCCACCGTCATGCGGATCTGGTCATAAACGCGGCCCGACACAAATCCGGCAAACGCGCTGGCGAACGGGATCTTGCCGCTTAAAGCCAGACCTGCGGAGATGCCGATCATGTTGGCCTCCGCGATGCCGCACTGGATGAAACGCTCCGGATAGGCGGCCTTGAAATCGCCCATCTTCACGCTGCCCGTGACGTCTGCCGTCAAGGCGAAGATGTTCTCATTGCGTTGTGCGGCTTCCGTCAAGCCTGCACCGAAACCCGAACGGGTGTCTTTCATCGTGTAATTCTCAATATTCTCCATGCCAAAAAATTTGCGGCAAAAATACGAAATTTGACAAAAGAGAGTTATCTTTGCCACCGTTTTTGCGGATTATTTTTGATGAGAAAAAATCGACTCTTGCTTCTGACCGTCATCCTGCTCTGCTGCGTCGCCTCTGTGCGTGCGCAGGAGACGGGCGCGTGGCGTGTGGGACATGTCACCGCAGATTCGCTCACAATCAGGATCGACACCCTTTCCATAGTTCCGCAAACCTTTCATATACAGAATCTTAAGGCAACACAATACCGCCTCGATCCCCTTACGGCGACCCTCTATATTCTCGATTCCAACCTCTTGGGACAGCGGCTGTTTTTCCAGTATGAGGTCTATCCTAAGGACTTGTCCAAACCTGTTGCACACAAGTCCACCCAGCTGGTTGAGCCGCGCCGCGCCGAGCACCAGATATTGGAATATCCCTCCACGTCAATACGCGATGTACTGAACGACAATGAGTTATATACCAACGGCGCTATCTCTCGCGGTGTCTCTGTGGGCAATAATCAAGATTTGGTGCTCAACTCTTCCCTCAACTTGCAGATTTCCGGTAAACTGTCTGAGGATGTGGAGATTATGGCTTCCGTTTCGGACAAGAACATCCCGATGCAGCCCGAAGGAAACACCCAGATGCTGAAGGATATCAGCAGTATATTCATATCGTTGAAAATCAAAGAGATGGCGAGAATTAATGCCGGCGATGTCGTTTGGACGATGACGGACGACCGTTTCCTGCGGGTGTCGCGGAACATGCTCGGACTGGATGCTAAGGTGGCCTACCGACCCTCCGAAAAGGTGAAGGTGCTAAACGAGGCCGGCGGCGGTGTGGCGAAAGGTCGTTTCTCCCGGCAGACCGTCACGGTTCAGAACGGCGTGCAGGGCCCATACAAACTCTATGGTGCTGACGGCGAGGTTTCCATCATCATGGTGGCGGGTTCGGAGCGGGTCTATGTCGATGGGAAACTGATGGTCCGCGGTGCCGAGAATGACTATACTGTCGATTACAATACCGCCGAGATCACTTTTACGCCCAAAATGCTGGTGTCGGCCGAAAAGCGGGTCATTGTGGAATTTGAATATACCAACCGCCATTATTCCCGATATAACCTCTTTACTCGCAACGAGATAGAATTTTCCGGCAAGCGACCGCTCAAGCTCTATGTGAATCTTTTTCACGAGCAGGATCTGAAGAACCATTCCATCCAGCCGGAGTTGACAGTCGAGAATATGCGCTTTCTGGCCGCGTTGGGGGATGCTGGAGGTACGGCCTATTTTCCCGTCATGGACACGGCAGCCTATTCTCCGGACCGTATCCAATATGAAAAGGTGGATACTTTATTCCAAAATATAATATATACTATTTTTCAACATTCCACGGATCCCGATGCCACGCTCTATACGCCCGATTTCACCTACATGGGGACGAACAAGGGAAATTACAAACTGATTAGCAGCACTGCCAATGGGCGCGTTTTCGAATGGGTGCCGCCCGCTGACGGCGTGCCGCAGGGCGACTATGAGCCGGTGCTGATGCTCACCGCGCCCATTTCCCAGCAGATGGCTACGGTGGGTCTCGACTACGCCGTGCGCGAGAACACCCGCATCCAGACGGAAGCGGCCGTGTCGCACTACGACAAGAACACTTTTTCCAAAAAAGATCGCCAAGATGATGTTGGGTTTGCTTACTTTTTGAATGTCAGCGATATAGAGACGATTCGTTCTAAAACGGACTCGTTGCCATGGAAGCTGGAAAGCCATGCCCAGCTGCAATTCCTGCACAAGAACTTCACCCCGTTCGAGTCGTTTCGGGACGTGGAGTTTGCCCGTCACTACAACCTCGCCACTGACTATGCCGACCACCGTTCGGAATGGATGGCGCAGGCGGGGCTCACGCTCAGCCAGTTGCGTCGGCATTTGCTGCGCTACGACCTGAACTATTTCAACAGAACCGGTGAGGTCAACGCCCTGCGCAACGAACTTTCCACCGACGACCGTTGGCAGGAGTGGCAGTTGCGGACCAACACCAGCTACCTGCTCACCCGCGATTCAGTGCAGCGGAGTCGCTATCTCGTATCTCGGGTACAGCTTGCCAAACAGTGGAAACCTATCACCTTGAATGTTTACAATTTGTTGGAATACAATGTGTTCCGGAATGCTGAAACGGATTCCTTGCGGTTGAACAGTTTCGCCTTCAACGAATTTAACGCCGACCTTCAGAGTCCCGACAAGGCGAAACATCTGTTCCTTTTGGGGTATAAGAACCGGGTGGAGTTGGCTCCGGATTCGCAACGGTTGCAACATCATCTGACCATTCACGAGGTGAGGGCGCAGTACCGCTTCGCGCAGATCAAGAACCAGAGTTTCTCGCTGAACGCCACCTACCGCCATCAGTCGTTGGCGGATTCCGTTGGGAAGACTGCCGGCGAGAACTACTTCGTGGGCAACCTTCAATATACGGGCCGTTTTCTTCGCAATGCGCTGATTCTCAATACGTATTATGAGGCCGGAAGCGGTATGGAGCTGAAGAAGACGTTTACGTTCATCAAGGTGGCGAAAGGGCAGGGGACGCACGTTTGGAACGACTACAACGGCAACGGGATTGAGGAACTTGACGAATTCGAGGTGGCGGCCTTTCCGGATGAAGCCGAGTATGTCAAGGTGTGGATTGCCGGCACCGACTATGTGAATGTATGGCAAAACCAATGGACGCAGAGCGTGCAGTTGCGTCCGGCGGCCGTGTGGGCTGGCAAGAAGGGTTTCCGCAAGTTCCTCTCGCGTTTTTCCGATGTGCTGACACTCAACGCCGCCTTGAAACACAAGACCCGTATTTTCCTTCCGTTCGTACGCTCGGATGAGGATACGAATCTCGTGGCTAACCGCCTGACGTTGGCCAACACCTTCTCGTTCAACAACAGCAGCGATCCCTTTGCCTTCGACTTCATTGTGCAGAAGAATGCCAACACGCAGTGCCTGTATTACGGTCTCGAAACGAATACGGTGGATTATCAGGAGTTAGTGTTGAAAAGTACCCCCGTGCAGCCGATCTATCTACAAGCTTTGCTGTTGCACAAGAACACCCGCAACCGCTCGAATTGTTTCTCCTCCCGAAACTATCTTGTGGAGACATGGTCCGCCGAACAGGAGGTGCGGCTGCAGTTCCAGAACTGTTACACCGCCTCGCTGAAAGGGATGTATGCGCACAAGACCAACCTCCAGGGTGTGGAGAAAGTGCAGCAGTATCACGCGGATCTCTCCTTTATGTACCGTCTGTTGAATCGTGGAACGGTCTCATTGACAGCTGAATATGTCTATATGGAAGGCGATGTCGGCGACAATTCCACGGTCTCATACTTCATGTTGGAAGGCTTGAATCTGGGACAGAATCTGCTGTGGACGCTCTCGGGTCAGATTTCCATCACCCAGTTCCTGCAGGTGGCTGTGCAGTACCAAGGCCGCGCCGTGCAGGGCCATCCCGTCATCCATACCGGCACGGTCACCCTGAACGCCCTGTTCTAAAATAATCGACCTTGAACCTTGAATTTGTCCACCCACGCTGCGGCTTTCGCCTTGCATGGGGCTACCAAGCTCTTGCTCCTGACGGGGCTGCTCAAGAAAGCTTTTTGTCCCTTGAACTTTGAACCGATTACTTTACCTTGGAATTGCTTAAATATCACAAAATCAACACGATATATAGATAATTGACTTTAAAACACTGATATACAGTTATTTGTTGGTAAGTTAGTAATATTTTTTCGATTTTGTTTTTCTTTGAGAGAAAGATACCGAAAAATATGCTATTTTTGGCACTTCAAAAAATTAGGCTAAAATTGTAAAGTGTAACTTTTTGGTTCGAAGGGTCGTATAAGTTGGGAAACGTACAAGTAAAAAGACTTGAAGAGTTGTGCAATACATTGATAGCCAGTATATTAGTGTGTAAAACAATTCGTTAAAGAATATGAGGAAAAAGATACAAAAAGTTGGTCTGTTAGTGCTTCTGGCAATGTCCGCGATGATGTCGGGTTTTGCACAGGATGACGCACAATTCACCTTTTTCCCGTGGGTGACGTCCTATTACAACGCCGGCGGGATAGGGGAACAGCATAACACGTTGTGTTTCACGGCGGACTACAACAACAAGTACATGGGCTGGGGAGACCTACCTTCTACGGCTATCAATAACGACACGGCGTTGAAGACCGGCCCGCAGGATTTCCTCTTTAGCATAGAATCTTATTTGAAAAAGCTGCATGGCTCCCTTGGTGTCACGCTGATTCATGACCGGATTGGCTTCTACAGCAACACTGGTGTGAAGTTGGGTTATGCATACAAGCTGCGTGTGGGCGGTGGACACCTCGGTATCGGAGCACAGGTTTCCCTTTACAATCAGGCAATTGACGCTAAATGGCGTACTATTATGGATGGTGACCCGAGGTTGGAAGGCCTTTCCGAATCGACGCTGGATATGGATTTCAGCTTCGGTGTGATGTACAAGGCCGACCAATGGTACGTGGGTGTGGGTTGGAACCAGATGACGGCTGCGTTCGACACCGCACAGGCATTGATCAGATTGTCCGGAAACAATGGCACCCATCGTTCCTCGCAGCTCTATGTGCACGGCGGTTACACGTGGGTGGTGCCTTTCAATCCGAACTGGGAGGTGATTCCGCAAGCCCTCGTGAAGACTGATTTCAAGGAGTACCAATGGGAGATTCTCGCTTTGGCACGCTATAACGGCGTCTATTGGGGCGGTATCGGCTACCGTTTCCAGGATGTCGCCTCGCTTGCTTTCGGCGCCCGCCCGTTCTACAATTCCTCCAACATCTACCTCAAGGGATTGGATTTGGGCGTCTCTTACGGCATCCCCACCAACTCCTTGGCTTACAAAAAGAACCGCAGCTTCGGTGACATCGAAGTTGTGGTGCGTTATTGTTTCGACATTTACAAGCCCGAGGTCTTCTCCGGCTACGGCAATTCAAGATACATCTATAAGAACAGATACTAAAATTAACAAACCTGCGTTAATAACACGTTTTTGGAAATTAAAAATTGAACAATATGAAACGGGTAATCATTTTATTGTCAGCGGCATTCGTGTTACTGGTGTCGTGTAAGAACGGCGGCGACGGACAGCTCGTCGGCGTGCAGGACCGTCCGGAATTCTCCGATCTGGAGCCCTACGGCATGGTCTATATCCCCACCGGCCACTACATCATGGGTGGCGGCGATCAGGACGTCCCCTTCGCCCTGACCCAGCAGTCACGCAATGTGACGGTTGCGGCCATCTGGATGGACGAGACGGAAATCACCAACAACGAGTACCGCCAGTTCGTGTACTGGGTGCGCGATTCCATCGCTCACACCCTGCTTGGTGACGCCGAAATCACCGAAGAGGAGAAATACGGCCACTACAAGAAATACGACAAAGGCGAGAACGAGGGTGAGATCATCGAGCCCAAGGTGATCAACTGGAAGGAGAAGATTCCGTGGGATTCCGACAACGAGGAGGTCCAATCGGCTCTTTCCCCGCTGTTTAGCAAGCTCAACACCCGCTTCTATCACTACAGCGCGAACCGGTTGAACGTCTCCATGCTCAACTATGAGTACTGGTGGATTGACTATCGCAACTATCGCGATCCGAAGAATCCCGATGAGTTCGGTGCTTCAACCAAGGAGTTCGACAAGGAGGGCAACGACTTCGGCGGTATCTATGCGAACCGTCCGAGCAGTATGGGCAATGGCTGGCAGCGCTTCATCAAGCATGAGGTGGTGAACATCTACCCCGATACGCTCTGCTGGGCTCACGACTTCGTCTATTCGTATAACGAGCCGATGATCCTCAACTACTTCAACAACCCGCAGTTCGACAATTACCCGGTTGTCGGTATCAGCTGGCGTCAGGCCAAGGCTTTCTCCAGTTGGAGAACCCAGTTGCGTATGTCATGGCTTCAGGGCAAGGAATACGCCAACGAACATGAATTCCGTCTGCCGACGGAAGCCGAATGGGAATGGGCTGCACGCGGTGGCAACTCGCTCGTCTCTTACCCGTGGGGCGGGCCCTACACCACCAACCGCAACGGTTGCTTCCTCAGTAACTTCAAACCGCAACGCGGTAACTATATCGCCGACGACAACTTCTATCCCGGCATCGTGGCTCACTATCATCCCAACGATTGGGGTCTGTTCGACATGAGCGGCAACGTGGCCGAATGGTGCGAGGACGCTTACGATGAATCCGCCACCAACTTCACCCACGACATGAACCCGACGTATGTCTATTATGCCAGCAAGGACGACTCTCCTGTGAAGAAGAGAAAAGTGATCCGTGGCGGCTCCTGGAAGGATGTCAGCTACTTCACTACCGTCTATGCGAGAACCTACGAGTTCCAGGACACCTGTAAGTCCTACGTCGGCTTCCGCAACGTGCAGTCCTACATGGGCCGTCAGAGAGGCGACAACAACAGCAAGAGCGCTTCGCACGTTTATTAAAAATCGATAATTATTTCAAAATTCATAAAATCATTAACTTAAAAAAATCAAACAAATGAGTAAGATTGATCAATTAGTCAGATCGAAAGGTTACAAGAACTTCATGGCCAAGTTGTATGGCTGGGGTGCTGCAGTTGTCATTTTGGGCGCCTTGTTCAAAATCTTGCACTGGCCCGGCGCTAACATCATGCTTATGGCAGGTATGTTCACCGAGTCCATCATCTTCTTCTTCTCGGCTTTCGAGCCGCTGCATGTGGAGTACAACTGGGCTTTGGTGTATCCCGAACTGGCCACCGGTACTGACATTGAACTTGAGGAGAATGAGAAGAAATCCCGCCGCGAGAAAAAGCAGCAGGTGAAGTCTGACTCGATGACCCCGACCCAGGCTCTCGACAAGATGCTGGAAGAGGCTAAGATCGGACCCGAACTGATGGAAAGCCTTGCCGCTGGTATGCGTAACCTGAGCGACAACGCCCAAAAGCTCGCCGGTGTTTCTGACGCTGTGGTTTCCACTGACAACTACACCGCAAACTTGCAGAAAGCTTCCGAGTCTGTGCGTAACCTCACCCTGAAATACGACAAGGTCGCCGCTAACCTTGATACGGATGGCGGTGTCACCGCTGCCTACATTGAGAGCGTGAAGAGAGCCACCACGGCTGTTTCCCAATTGGCCGTCGCATACGATCAGACCGCCAAGTCTATGGAGCAGACCGGTAGCTTCAAGGCTGAAATGGATAAGTTAACCGCCAATATCTCTAAATTGAGTAGCGTTTACGGCAATATGCTTGCCGCTATGAAGTAATTCATTTAGTTCATTAACCTATTCATTAACTAAATTCAATTGAGATATGGGTGCAACAAATTGTCCGGAAACCCCGAGACAGAAAATGATTCAGATGATGTACCTGGTGTACACCGCCATGTTGGCGTTGAACGTCTCTGCGGAGATTCTGAACGCTTTCGTGGTCGTGGATGACACTTTGGTGACATCTACTAATATTGCTGCCAACCAGAACGCCAACGACTACCAATGGCTTCTGGGTCAGAAAACCATTCTGGGCGCAAAGGCCGATGATGCTTACAACAAGTCTCAGCTTCTGAAAAAGGAATCTGATGCTATGGTGAAGTACATCGAGAAGATGCGCAACGAACTCATTTTTGCCGTGGATGGCGATTCTTTGGTCGAGAAAGACGGCAAGATGGTGACCAAGGCGGTGTCCGACATTGTCAAGAAAGACAATTTCGACGTTCCTACCGACTATATGATTAACAACGGTCATGCCAAGGAATTGAAAAATCGTATCAAACAGTATAAGGCCAACATCCTGAAGCTGGCGAAGAAAGAGGACCAGAAACGCCTCGAAGAAGCCATCGGTTTGAATGTGGACGCTACTTATACGAAGGATATGAACACGGTTTCCTGGGAAGAGCATAACTTCGACCACATTATCTCCGCCGCATCTGCCACACTGTTGAACAAGATGGTCGGTGAGGTGAAGAATGCCGAGTCTGTGATGCTCAACTACCTGAAGGCTTCTATCAGCGCTGACGACTTCAAGTTCGACAATGTGACCGGTCGCTCTATCCCGAAATCCCAAATGGTGTTCTCCGGCGACTCATACGAAGCCGACATCATTGTGGCTGCTTACGATAGCAAATCGACTCCCGAGGTGTGGTACAAGATGGGTGCTGACACTCTGACGGAAGAGGGTCTCGGCGGCGCCGTCAAGCTGGAGGGTGAGAACGGTCTTGTGAAACTGAAAATCGGTACCAGTGGCACTGGCGAACAGAAATTCGCGGGTGTTATCAAGATTATGGACCCGAGCGGCCAGCCGAAATACTACGGTTTCAAGGATAAATACACGGTGCTGACACCGTCCGCCACCATTGCGGCCGACAAGATGAACGTGTTGTATGCCGGTATTGCCAACCCTGTGTCCGTGTCCGGTCCTGTGGCTTCCGACAAGTTGAGCGTTTCCTTCCCCGGCTGTAACCTCTCTCCCCAAGGAGCTGGCAAGTTCAACGTGACGGTGCCCACTTCCTTGATTGGCAAGACGGTGACTGCCACGGTGGCTGCCAAGGTGGGTGAATCTACCAAGACGCTGGGTAACACCACGTTCCGTGTGAAGAAAGTTCCGGATCCTCGTGCGGTCTTGGGCGGTGGTATCCGCGGCGGCAAGCGTGCGAAAGCCGAATTGCTGGCCAACCCGATGATTCGTGCCACCATGGGCGACGACTTCGTGTATGACCTCAAGTGGTCCGTCAACTCCTTCCGCGTGATCATCGTGAGCAAGGGTATGGAAGAGCCCGCCATCGTTTGTCAGGGTGCCGCTTTGAGCGAAAAGGCCAAATCTGCCATCCAGAAGGCATCCGCTAACACGGTTATCTACTTCAGCGACATCAAAGTGTCCTCTGAGGCTGGCTCCCGTACTTTGGACGAGTTCTCCGTCCGTATCAGATAATAAACTGAAAAAAATATAGAATTATGAAAAAGTTTGCATTAATCGTAATGATGGTGTTTGCCGCCGGTTTCGTTTTCGCACAGGATGACGAATTGGAAGGCAGCACGCTCGAACAACCTGTCCGCAAACCGGTGGAAATGCCTTGGGAACAGGTGAATACCGGCGAAAATACGGACCCCGTAGCTTATCCGCCCGTCCGTCAGGCAGACGTGATGTACTACTGGACCATTTGGCGCATTATCGACCTGCGCGAGAAAATCAACCATCCGCTCTATTTCCCCACGGAGCAGCGCGGTACATGGAGAAGCCTCGGTCAGACGATTTTCGACGCCATCGATATGAGCAACCCCGAGAAAACCGAGGGGGTCTTACCGCTCTATTCCGACGAGATGTGTACCTTGCCTTACTCCCGTGATGAACTGCAGAGCATTATTTCGCAGACGCAGCCCATCACGAAGTATGACTTGGAGACCGGCGAGGAAATCGGCACCGAAGAACTCGTCATCCAGTTCGAGCCTAAGGAAATCATCAACTATCGTTTGAAAGAAGTCTGGTATTTCGACAAGCAGTATTCTACATTCCGGGTTCAGATTCTTGAAATTGAACCGATTATTGAATATGAGCGTCCCACCAGCAACTCCTCGTATGATGAAGAGGATGACCAGGAGGACGTGGCCCCACAGAAGACGCAGAAACGTCTTGGCTACATCTATTTCAACGAACTCCGTCCGTTCCTGGCCAAGCAAGAGGTCTTCAATGTGAAGAACAATGCTGCCCGTCTTTCCTTCGACGACCTGATCACCTGGAAACGCGATTTTTCCAGCCTGATTTACAAGGAGTCCAACGTCTATGATCGCGATATCGAAGAGTATATCGCCAATTCCCGCGACCAACGTATTGAGTCGGAACGCATCACGGAAAAGTTGCGTACGTTCGAACACGACCTCTGGGAATTTTAATTCAAGAAGACTTTTTCATAATTTCGCAAAAACGGACGTCGGGAGACGCCCGTTTTTTTTATCTTTGCAAAAAAAGTCGAGATGATTCTAATTGTCGGAAAAAACGAGATGTTGGCCAACGCTTTGGCGGCGAAATTCCGCGATATGCACTTTGACGGTGAAGTGCAGGTTCGGAACAACACCCGTCTGCTCGATTTTTTAGCTTCCCACCATGAGGAGGTGGAGATGCTTTTCTTTGTCGATAAGCGTCATCATCCGGGTTCGGACGGCGCGGCGCGTGTCGAGCATCTGCAACAGTTGTGGTCGGCGGCGGCCAAACTTTCCCTCCCGCTCTTTCTGCTTTTTTTCAAATACCGTTCCGACTGTGCGGTTGATCCTCTGTTGGAGAACTTTATCGTCTGGACGGGTAAGCAGTTCCGAAAACCTCCGCTGTTTTACCATTTCCTGACGGGGGAGTTGTATGGCGAGGGTGACCGGGACTCCCGGGTGGACGATCTCTGTCGCCAGATCGCCCGGACGGGTGTGGCGGAGATTGTCAGGACGGTCGTTGACGGGGAAAGGGTCGAGTGCCAACGGGACTACCTCTATGTGAAAGATTTGCTTCGGGTGTTGTACTGGTTTGCTGTACATCGTCCTGAGAACGGGGTGTATGAGTTGGGAAGCGGATTTTCCCGGAGTGACAGCGCGGTGGCCGGTGCTCTTTTCCGAACGCTCAAGATTTCGCCGCAAATCCGGTATGTTGATAATCCCGATCTCGCCAACTCCCTCGATTTCAATATGATGACAATGGATTTGGCGCATTTGCGTCGTGTCGGTTACAAAAAACCGTTCTATCCGGTGGAAAGCGGCGTGAAATCGTATATCCATCAAGCTGTTCGGGTGGGTGACGAATTTTAATAACATAGTGTTGAAAAATATTTGTTGCAAAGAATTTTTTTTCGAGTGTTACCATATCAAATATTTTATATCTTTGTACTTGAATTTGGTGTAGTCCAAAACTACTGAATTTTGTCGAATTTTATATTGTTCTTGCATGAAGAGAATTACGGATAAAGCTATTTATCAGACGTTGAAATCGGTTTTCGGCTTCGACACCTTCAAGGGTGACCAGCTGAAGATCATCAAGACATTGCTGAAAGGAAAGGATTGTTTCGTGATTATGCCCACCGGCGGCGGCAAGTCCATGTGCTACCAGCTTCCGGCGTTGATGAGTGACGGCACCGCCATCGTCATCTCCCCCCTGATCGCCTTGATGAAGAACCAGGTGGATGCCATCCGTACGTTCGGTACGGATCGCGGCATCGCCCATTTTCTCAATTCTTCGCTCAACAAGGCCGAAATCAACGAGGTGAGAAAAGACCTGCTTTCGGGCAAGACGAAACTGCTGTACGTCGCACCAGAATCCCTGACCAAGGAGGAGAACGTGAACTTCTTCCAGGATATCAATATCTCGTTCTACGCCATTGACGAGGCACACTGTATTTCGGAATGGGGACACGACTTCCGCCCGGAGTATCGCAACATTCGCAAAATCATCAAGCAAATCGGCAAGGATGTGCCCGTGATTGCGTTGACGGCCACCGCCACGCCCAAGGTGCAGAGCGACATCCAGAAAAACCTCGGCATGGAAAAGGCCGAAGTGTTCATTTCGTCGTTCAACCGCCCGAATCTCTATTACGAAATCCGCGAGAAGAACAAGGATGTGGATAAAGAAGTGGTGAAGTTCATCAAGAACCACCCAGGCAAGTCGGGTATCATCTACTGCCTGAGCCGCAAGAAAGTGGAGGAACTGGCGGTGCTGCTGCAGGAAAACGGCATTCGTGCCCTGCCTTACCACGCCGGCTTGGACTCCAAAACCCGCGTGCAGAACCAGGACGACTTCCTGATGGAGAAAGCCGAGGTCATTGTGGCCACCATCGCGTTCGGTATGGGCATCGACAAGCCCGATGTGCGCTTCGTGATTCACTACGACATGCCCAAGAGCCTCGAAGGTTACTATCAGGAGACGGGCCGTGCCGGTCGTGACGATGGCGAGGGACTCTGTATCGCCTTCTACGATCCCAAGGATCTCAATAAGTTGGAGAAGTTCTCCGCGAAGAAGTCGGTTTCCGAGCAGGAAATCGTGAAACAACTGCTCGCGGAGACGGCTTCTTACGCTGAATCCACCAACTGCCGCCGTAAGCACCTGCTCCATTATTTCGGTGAAAACTACAGCGAGGAGAACTGCCACAATTGCGACAACTGCAGCCATCCGAAACCTAAAATGGACGCTTCCGAGCAGATTCAGCTGATGTTGGAGGTGATCCAGGCCGTGAAACAGCAGTTCAAGGAGGATCAGATTGTCGATATCATCCACGGCAACAAAACGACCTCCATCCTCAAGTTCCATCACGAGAAACTGAAACAGTTCGGCGAGGGCATGGACTATGATGAGAAGTTCTGGTCCAACGTGATCCGCGTTTCTATCTTCGAGAACTTAATTGTCAAGGACATAGAGAATTACGGTTTGCTGAAGATTACCGACAAGGGTAAGAAATACATGACAAATCCGTATCCGATCATGGCCATCAAGCCGGTTACGGAGGAAGATGAGGATGAGGACGAAGCTGTTGACGCTGTCGCCGGCAACGTGGAGGACGCTTTTGACACCGTGCTGTTCAGCCTGTTGAAAGACCTGCGCAAGACCATCTCCAAGGAGGAGAACCTGCCGCCGTTCATCATCTTCCAGGATCCTTCCTTGGAGGACATGTGCATCCAGTACCCCATCACGATGGAGGAGATGACCCGAGTGGTGGGCGTCGGACCCGGCAAGGCGCAGAAGTACGGCCGCCGTTTCATCGAACTCATCAAACAGTATGTCGAGGAGAACGAAATCGACCGTCCGCAGGACTTCGTACTCAAGACCGTGGCCAAGAAGTCGGCCAACAAACTCTTTATCATTCAAGGTATTGACCACAAGATCAGCTTCGAGGACATCGCCATCGCCAAGGGCCTCGACATGGACGAGCTGCTGACTGAAATCGAGCATATCGTGGCCTCCGGTGCCAAAATCGACATCTCTTATTACATTGACGAGGAGATCGAACCTTACCATCAGGAGGACATCATCGACTATTTCGCCAACGCCGACACCGATTCCGCCGAGGAGGCGCTCCGCGTGTTGGGTGAGGACGAATACACGATGGAGGAAATCCGGATCATGAGAATCAAGTACCTCTCCGATGTGGGGAATTAAGAATTAAGAATGCAAAATTAGGAAATTAATTGAAGAATTAAGAATTGATATGGAAGAGAATTTGGAAGAGAAGAAAGAAGTAATGAACGAAGAAATGACGAATGAGGTCGCGGAAAATGCAGCGACCGTGGTGGATGAGAAGGGATTTGTTGTAGAGAATAAATCCGAAGAACCCTCTGAAGAAGCAGTTAAGCCCTCTTGCGAGAAAAAGTGCGATTGCCAGCTGGCTCACTGGATTATCGAAGGTGTGCTGGCAGCGGCTGTGATTGCACTGTTTGCGCTGCATTTTGCCGGAGGGAAGAAGCCGGCCAAGATTGAAAAGCCAGCCGAAGTGGGCAATGGCGAGATTGTGTATATCAACATCGACTCGATTAACGAAAACTACGAGCTGGTCAAAATCCTGACCGACAGTATTGATGCCGACAAGCAGAAACAGGCTGTGGTGTTCCAGAATCGTCAGAAATCGCTGGAGCAGAAAGCCGCCAACTTCCAGAAAAACTACAGTTCCGGTTCACTGACCCCGCAGCAGGCTCAATATGCCCAGCAGAGTTTGGAGGAAGAAAGTACCCGTCTGCAGAATGACTATGCACAGGCACTGGAGTCGTTGGAAGCCCGTTATATTGCCGCCCAGCAGCAGATGAACGATTCTTTGCTTGCTGCCGCTAAACGTGTAAATGCTTCTTACAATGCTTCTTATATCTTCGCCTATCAAGGGAGCGGCGGCAGTCAGCTGCTTTATGGCGACCCGGCTCACGACATTACCCAGGAGGTGCTTGACGAGTTGAACAAGGCTTTCAAGAAGAATAGAAAATAGTATGGAGAAAGAACCTAAACCCTTCGGTACACTGCATATTGTACTTATCTGCTTGGCGTTCGGGGCGTTGGCGGCAGCGTTGGCGTTCCTTGCCCTTTCCAACAAGAACCAGAAGCGGCAGGCGGTGGAGTCCGAACAGGCTTTCCTTGACAGTCTGCACATTTTTCCGCCCATCGATTTTGCCGATTCGTTGTATGGTCGTGTGGAGCTGAAGCACTATGAAGATGAGTCTCCCAAGGTGGTGGTCTATTACGAGTTGGACAGTCTCGGTAACCCTACCGGCGATGTTGCGCACGAGACCCACTATTATGAAAATCATCAGAAGTATATCGATGGCAACCGCGATGGTGACAACCGTGACGGGCTCTGGTACGCCTATTTTCCCGATGGAACGGTGCAAACCAAGGCCACATACGTGAACGGCAAGCCCCAAGGACGCTACACCGTTTTTTATTCCAACGGAAATGTCCGATATACGGGCATTTACGAAAACGGCACTCAAGTGGGGGAATGGCGTTTCTATAACGAGGACGGAACCCTTTCCCATACCCAATCTTATTGATACACAACACGCTGACAAACAAACAAGTAAGCAATAAACAAACAAATAATTTAATAATAAAACGAATATACTATGGAATTACCATTTGCAGAAGCGTGGAAAATCAAGATGGTTGAACCTATTAAGAAATCCACACGCGAACAAAGAGAGAAGTGGCTTCTTGAGGCCCACAACAACATCTTCATGCTGAAGAGCGACTATGTTTACATCGACCTTTTGACAGATTCTGGCACAGGTGCCATGAGTGACCGTCAGTGGAGCGCGATGATGATGGGCGATGAGAGCTACGGCGGTGCACGCTCGTTCTATCACATGAAAGATACAATTACGGAACTCACTGGTTTCGAATTTGTTATCCCGACTCACCAAGGCCGTGCAGCTGAGAACGTGCTGTTCAGCTATTTGGTGAAGCCCGGTAACATCATCCCCGGCAACGCCCATTTCGACACCACCAAGGGCCACATCGAGAGCCGTAAGGCTTTTGCCATTGATGTCACCGTTCCCGAGGCTTACGACACCCAGCTGGAAGTCCCCTTCAAGGGTAACGTCAGCCTGGAGAAGTTGGAGAAGTTGCTCGAAGAAAACAAGGGCAACGTGCCGTTCTTCGTCCTTACGGTCACCAATAACACCGTTGGCGGTCAGCCGGTTAGCATGAAGAATATCCGCGAGACTTGTGAACTGTGCCACAAATATGGTGTGCCGGTCAACATCGACAGTGCCCGTTTCATCGAAAATGCCTATTTCATCAAGACCCGTGAAGAGGGTTATGCCAACAAGACGCTCCGCGAGATCTGCTTGGAAATGTTCAGCTATGCCGACAGCATGACGATGAGCGCCAAGAAGGATGGTCTGGTCAACATGGGCGGTTTCATCGCCACCAACAAGAAGGATTGGTACGAAGGCGCGAAGCTCTTCTGCATCCCCTTCGAGGGCTTCTTGACCTACGGTGGTATGAACGGCCGTGACATGGACGCTTTGGCCGTCGGTTTGAAGGAGAATATCGAGTTCGACATGGTCGAGACCCGTATCAAACAGGTGCACTATCTTGCCGCGAAGCTCGATGAATACGGCATTCCTTACCAGCGTCCTGCCGGTGGCCATGCCATCTTCGTGGATGCCGACAAGGTGCTCACCAACATCCCAAAAGAGGAGTTCCCCGCCCAGACCCTGACATGCGAGCTCTATCTCGAAGCTGGTATCCGCGCCTGCGAGATCGGTTACGTGTTGGCTGACCGCGACCCGGTGACCCGCGAGAACCGCTTCGGCGGCAACGACTTCGTGCGCCTCTGTATCCCGCGCCGAGTCTATACGAACAACCACATGGATGTCATCGCTGCTGCCCTCAAGAATGTCTATGACCGTCGCGACACCATCAAGCGCGGTTTGGAAATCACTTGGGAGGCCGAGCTGATGCGCCATTTCACCTGTCAGTTCAAACGTCTTGGCTAACAGTTGGATACGATGCTGATTGTAGGAAATGTCCTCGTTTCGGAAGAACTGATTGACAAGTGTTTCTGCTGCGATATTGAGCAATGCAAAGGCGTTTGTTGTGTGGAGGGCGACATGGGCGCTCCCGTGGCTCCCGACGAAGTGGCCGAATTGGAGGAGTATTATCCTGATTACCAAAAGTATATGACAGAAGAAGGTGTCGCCGTGGTGGAAAACGGCGGCACCTTTGTCTTCAACGGCGGAGACTCGTTTGACACCCCTTTGATGGAAAGCAACGACGCCTGTGCGTTCACCTTTTTCGAGGACGGCGTGGCCAAATGCGCCATCGAGAAGTGTTTCCTCTGCGGAGAGATTCCCTTCAGGAAGCCCATTTCCTGCTATCTGTACCCCATACGGATCAGCAGGGTGGGGGAGTATGAAGCGTTGAACTACGACCACTGGTCGATCTGCAAGACCGCGGTGGAGAATGGTAACCGTCTGAAATTGCCGGTCTATCAGTTTCTGAAAGAACCGTTGATAGCTAAATACGGGGAGGACTGGTATGCAGAGCTGGAGGAGATGGTCCGGCTGCGGAATGAAAACCGTCCGTAGAAACCATGCGCGCAACCTCTCTGCAGGGCGAAAATTCCTTGACTGTCTGTATCCATATTTTTGTATTTTTGCAGTTTGAAATAAAATAGGAAAAGAATATGAAATTCATCGTATCAAGCGACCTGTTGTATCGCAATTTAAGTGCCATCAGCGGCGTGATGGGAACGAACAGCACCATGCCCATCTTAGACAATTTTTTAGTGACTATCGAAGGTAACCTGTTGAAACTCACGGCTTCGGACTTGGAGTCCACGATGACATCCGTAATTGAGTTGGACAATGTGGAAGGTGAAGGCTCCGTGGCTGTGCCCGCCAAGATTCTGCTTGAGACGCTGAAGCTCATGCCGGACATGCCGCTTGTGTTCGCCATCGACACGGAGGACAACATCGTGAAGTTCACCTCCGCCAACGGCGAGTACGGCGCCCCGTGTTTCCCGAGCGATGAATACCCGACGGTGAAGCCGATTCAGGAACCCCAGAGCTTCGATATTCGCGCTACGGTGCTGCAACGCGCCATCAGCAAGACGATTTTCGCCACGGGCAACGACGAGTTGCGCCCGAACATGATGGGTGTGCTTTGCGAGCTCTCTTCCGATTGTGTCACGTTTGTGGCTACGGATGCCCACAAGCTCGTGCGCTACCGCAACACCGAGGTCAAGGCCGATGAATTCACCTCCTTCATCCTGCCGAAGAAACCGCTTGCACACCTCAAGAACGTTTTGGCAAACCACACCGATTCGGTTCATATCGACTATTCGCAGACCACTCACCATATCCGTTTCGCGTTTGGTAACTTCGAGCTCTACTCCTCTTTGAAAGAGGGTAAATATCCTAATTATGAGCAGGTTATCCCGAAACAGAATCCGAATGTTTTGGTTATCGGACGTGACGAATTCCTCAAATCCATCCGCCGTCTTGGTATCTACTCCAGCCAGTCCACCTTCCAGGTGCGCCTGTCGCTTGGCGAGGCCGGCCTCAACATGACGGCTGAGGATATGGATTTCTCCTACAAGGGCGCGGAGAAGATCCAATGTGAATACACCGGTGACCCCATGGAAATCGGTTTCAATTCCCGTTTCCTTCGTGAAATGGTGGAGAACCTCGATGCCGACACTATCCAGATGTCCTTCTCAAAACCGTCCCGCGCCGCGCTCATCTCACCCATGACACAGCATGACGAGAACGAAGACGTGCTGATGCTCATCATGCCGGTGACGTTGAATTATTAGGTTGCACGGTTAGAGGGTTACACGGTTAGAATAAAAGGAAAACCGAGTTGTCGCGGCCGCAAGGCTGAGGAAAGTCCGGGCAACGCAGAGCACCATACTTCCTAACGGGAAGGCGCGCGCAAGCGTGACAGACAGTGCCACAGAAAGGATACCGCCCGTTTCGGCGGGTAAGGGTGAAAACGTGAGGTAAGAGCTCACGCCGCCGTCAGTGATGCCGGCGGGGGTAAACCTTATGGGTTGAAAGACCAAATAAACCGGGGTTTGAGGGCTGCTCGTCCGACCCGGAGGGTAGGTTGATAGAGGCCTGCGGTGACGCAGGTCCGAGATAAATGACAACATAAAACAGAACCCGGCTTACGGGTTTTCCTTTTTTTTACCATTTGGGTTTAAAGGCATTCTCAATGTGGTTGACCTCCTTTAACTCAGGAGTGTTGATCACCGATATGATGTCGAAACGGATTTCCTTGGTCACACATTTGAATTTTGCGTAATACATGGCGGCACGGATGAGGTGCCGCTGTTTTTGTCTGTCCACGAATATCTCAGGATTCCCGAATGCCGTGCTTTTGCGCGTTTTCACCTCCACGATGACCAGATAGTCGTCGGTCTCGGCGATGATGTCCACTTCTAAATGCCCGCACCGCCAGTTCCGTTCCAGAATTCTGTAACCTTTTTGTAGTAAGAGGTTTGTGGCCATCTCTTCGCCTGCAATTCCCTGCAGTTGCTTTTCCGTTTTCATTATTCTATTTTGTTTTAGTGAATAAAAAAGTTTTCACGGCAAAGATACTCTTTTTGGTGAGATGGTGATGTGATAAAGCGGAGAAAAAATGACTTATTTGCGAAATTTGATTTTGAAATTTAACTATTCGACCTTGAATAGTTAAATTTATTTTGTATATGATTGATATACAGCTATAAAAAAATATTCCAAAATACTTGACAAACGCTTTTCGATGTTGTATATTTGCCATGTTAATTATGAATGATGAATTGAGGGAAGGGCGGTGGCGTTTGGGAAAGATCATGGACAAAATTGGGGAACTATGAAAGAAGAATTCTTACACTATGTGTGGCAACATCGCCATTACGATTTCCTACGGGCGAAAACCACCCGGGGACAGCCGCTGAACATCATATTCCCAGGGTATCACAACCACGATGCCGGACCGGATTTTCTACAGGCCGTGGTGGTCATCGGTGATATGCGTTGGGTCGGCAGTGTAGAGATACATTGCCGCAGCTCCGACTGGTTGCGCCATCGTCACCAATACGATGAGAAATACCATTCTGTGATCCTACATGTGGTGTTTGAGCATGATACGGAAATTCAACTGGCAGAGAACGAGTTTGTTCCGACGCTGGAACTCAAGGGATTGATTCCTCGGGAAATGTTTGACCGTTATGAATCGCTGATGAACGTTCCCGACATGTTGTTGTGCCGCCCTCATTTGACCAATGTGTCACCTCTTGTGGTACAGAGTCAGCAGTCGGAAGTGCTGGTGGAACGGATGCTGCGTCGGCAACGGGGATTCCTCTCTATGCTCGAAAGTTACCAGCAGGATTGGAACGAACTGATATACAGAACGCTGGCAATCGGTTTCGGGTGCAAGAAAAACGGAACGGCTTTCGAACTATTGGCCCAGAGTTTGCCCTATCGGATTGTCAGGGCGCACCAGTCGTCACGGTTTCAGCTCTATGCGCTCGTGTTCGGGCAGTCGGGGATGCTGGATGTTGCCGATAGGGACGACTATGTGGAACGGTTGCGCTATGAGTACGACTATCTGCGCTACAAGTATCAACTGGAATCTATCGGGGCACACCAGTGGAACTGGCTGCGCTTGCGTCCGCAGAATTTCCCGACATTGCGGCTCGCCCAGTTTGCGCAGATGTTGTATGAGACGGGCAACTCCCTTTCCGACAAGGTGTTGAAGACGGGTATGGCGGGGCTTCGAAGCTGGCTTTCCATCGCTCCCGATGAGTATTGGCAGACGCATTACCAATTTGGAAAAGTGAGTCCGCAACATGCATCCGGCATGGGTGTCTCAACTGCCAATTCGCTCATTATCAATGCGGTTGTTCCGGTGAGGTTTGCCTATGCCCGTTTCACGGGTGACGAAGCGATGCAGGAGGATGCCTTGAATTTGCTGGAGCATATCGAGTATGAAGACAACAAGACCACCCGCATTTTCGCCGAGAGTACGTTTCCGTGTCGCAGCGCTTACGACTCGCAGGCGCAAATAGAACTTTTCGACCAGTATTGTTCGAAGAAACGTTGTCTGCAGTGCAGCATAGGGGAGAAGATTGTGCGGGAGATAGGGACCCACCCTCCGAATGCCGTTTAAGTTGTCGGCGTTGGCTTACCCTTTTCCGGTTGAATTGGAAAAAACGTGAGGTCAGAATCCTTATTTTTGTTATTTTTGCGGTTGTTTTTAAAACGTTAGTCCCTTTTTCAAAAATATGATTGACAATAAACGAGAGAAACTATTCTATTCGATAGCCTATATTGCCATCACGATACTTACATTGTTGCCGTTTTTCCATATAGGTATCGCAAATGACGATGATTTTCTGTTTTTCCTTGTGGCACACAAAGATTTGGCTTACTGGAAGTTTGATGCTGAGGTGTATGCACAGGGACAAGGCCGTTTCTATTATTTGTTCACAAAATACTTTTACTACTTTCCCTATCTTTTCGACAATTTCGCTTGGACAAAATTTGTGCAGTATTCCTCGTTGTGCGTTTGTTACTTGCTGTTCTCCTATCTGGTTTACAGAATCTTTAAGTCTAAGAAACTGAGCGTATTATCGCTACTTCTTTTGGTTTTCAATACCAGCGTCGGGTATTACTCCGGGTATAATATTCCAATAGGATTTCCCTTTTACTTCACGTGCAGTTTCATCGTCTTTTTGAGCGGATTGCTACTCTTTATAGACTTTGTGGAAAAAGGAAAACCTTGGCAACTCCTGCTCAGTGCGGTGCTGTTTTTTGTGGCATTTTTGTTCTATGAGGTCTATCTTGTCTTCGCATTGCTCTTCTTCTGCTGTGTTGTTGTCAGGAATTGGAAGCGTTTCGGGTTTTCCAAAATGTGGAAAACCAAATCATTTTATGTGGAACTTGTCCCATACGTTTCCGCTTTCTTCCTTTATCTCGTGTGCTATTTCGGGTACCGCTATTATCTTGCCCATAAGTTGGGCTTGGATCCACAGTATTCGGTTGCGAAAACGGCTGCGCATCTTAACATGGGGACTTTTTTCAAAGTACTTGGCAATCTCTCGTTTTACAATGTTCCCGGTCGGATTTACGCTATTGACGAAACCAAGCGTTTGGTGGCGGAAAACTCTTTGTTGCCCGGCGGACATGTTGACAGCCTCTGGTTCATGCTCACCCATTCTCCTGCGGTGGCCTACGTGAATGCGTTGATTCAATGCGGTATCTTGTGGTTCTTGCTCAAGAGGCACGAGTTTGGTAAGATTTCGTGGAAATCTGTCGTTGTCGCAGCCTTGGTCGCTCTCGTGTTTGCCGTATCTGCCAATATACTGATTGCCGCGACGGAAAAGTACAACGGGGAGTGGGCCATCAACATGAAGGCGTACGTGACCTCGTTCTTCTCCTATTTTGGTGTCATGTTGACCATTGCGCTCCTGATGGTGTCCACATTGAAGTTAGCCCGATCGGCAGCGCTTCAGAAAGTTCTGTGTGTTGCTTGGTGTGCGGTTCTATTCGGTTTTTCTGTGGTGAATTATTACGTGAACGATCACCTGAGCAGGGCTTGGATGAAGAGTGAAAACAGAATTACCATGCTAAGGCTGATCAACGACGAGGGCTTTTTCAAAGGGTTGCCGGATAATGCCGTGATTTATACGGAAAAGTTGCATCATACCTCGGAACATGGCCAGCTTATTTGCCATCGTAATAACAATTTCGAGGAGTTTATCACACAATTGGTGGGTCAATCCAAGGGATTCCATTTTGCATATAAACCGGTTGATTTGCAAGAGTTGGCGATGGAATTTCCCGATGCGCCTCTCTATTTTTTGCAAGCCACGGAAAGCAAGAAGGGTTGTGAACTGATGATGTGTTTTTCGCATATTTCGCATCTTGATACCGCAGACATATCGTTATCCACCGCAGACCATTCCGATGTGTTCTACTATTCCCCGACAAAAGAGTACCTCCTGTTTTATAGAACGAATGCTAACACAGATTCAGCAAAAGTGAAGTCTTTGTCCGTCATTGCTGACAATAAACGTCAAAAAGTTGTTCAAGCCGCAGTAAAGGATGAAGGATTAGATCCTTTCGGATTCAGTATCAGCAATATGTGCGTTTCCACTGCAGATACGATTCGGGTGCCGGCAAGCGTGCGCTAAAACTCTTCGTTCGTCAATGTCTCCAGAAAGGCTTTCAGATCCGCGATTTCGGAAGGGGTGAGGCGTACACCGCCGTCGTTTACGTGGTGCATCAACGGGCTGATAGTTGGTGAATTCTGGACTTCCGAGTTGTAGAATTCCAACACCTCGTCGAGGGTTTGGAAACGCCCGTCATGCATGTAGGGCGCGGAGCGGGTCACGTTCCGCAGGGAGGGGGCTCGGTAGGCACCGCGGTCGCGTGGGTCGCCCGTGACCGATGCGCGGTCGTGCGTGTCTGTGAAGGTCGCATCCAAACCGTTGTTGTAGAACAGGTTGGTGGTGAACAATGGACTGCCGCTGCTGCCATGGCAGTGGAAACAGTCGGCACCCTCCTCGGTGGTGAAGAGCACGTATCCGTGCAGTTCTTGGGGGGTGAGCTGCTCCAGCCCTTGCAGGTAACGGTCGAATTTGCTGTTGGTGGAGACTAACGAACGCACGTACTGCGCGATGGCCTTTTCGATGCGTTCCATCGTGATTTCCTCCGTGCCGAACGCTTTCTTGAACAGCGGCGGGTA
Organism: Bacteroidales bacterium; assembly: GCA_017962275.1. Classification (GTDB taxonomy): domain Bacteria; phylum Bacteroidota; class Bacteroidia; order Bacteroidales; family WCHB1-69; genus F23-D06. Next base: position 7,051 of record JAGCVQ010000049.1, on the reverse strand, counting down.
CTTGCTGTCGGCCTTGATGGCGGCCACGGCACTCGCCTCGGTTCCGCACATCTCATCGTCGGCGATGATGGCCATCCGCACAATGTCCTCGATGGTGCGCATCTCCGGATTTGGATTGTTGCTGGAAATCAGACCGTTCCAGAGGTAACCCTCGTGGTTGAAGACGAGGTTCATGAGCGGCATGACGTTGTGTATGGTAGGCTTTCCCGTGGTGCGGCCTCGCGGTTTTCCGTCGGGGAAACGCGGGTTGTCGGTGCCGAAGTCGTAGTTGCACTCCCTCCGATGACAGGAGGAACACGACATCAGCGAATCGGGTTCCGTGCCGGTGTAACCGCATAGGTGCGGGTCGTGGAAGAGCAACCGTCCTAACTCCACACCCTCCACGGTCATGGGATTGTCGGCGGGGATGTTCAGCAGTGTCGGAAACCCTTTGGGAATCGGAATCTCATACGGGGTAGGAGGCTCCACACGCTCACGGCACGCGATGCAAACAACAACCGAGAAGGTGATAATGACCTTCACCCATCCTCCCCTAACCATGTAACCGTGTAACCACCTAACCATGTAACCCTCTAACCATGTAACCCTCTAACCCCATTACTCCTCGTCAAACAATCCCAATTGCATTCCGCCCCCTTCATTTTCCGTCGGGATGTCGGTCTTGTCGGTGGAGATGGTGTCGAAAATCTCCTTGGCGATTTCTTCATCGACGGAGGTGACGGGTTCCACATCTTCGGGAAGTTCCTCTTCCTCGGGAGTCTCTTCGGGCTCTTCGTAGGGTAGCGGCTCAATGAACTTCACCGATTTTATCTCGTTGAAGCTGATTCGTTTGCCTTTTGCGCGGGCGGTGGTCATCTCCACAAACTCGGCGCACGGCAATACGGTGACGGTATCTTCCGTATCGGCCTTTTTCGCGTGATAGACCACCTTGATCTGCGGCAGATAGTCGATGGAATAGTCAATGAGTTTGGCCGTGCCGTCAGTGGGGTAGAAATCAACCTTCTTCATCAGTGTGTCGGGTTGGAACCGCTTGATAAAGAACTTCTTGTCCTTTATCAGCTGATAGACGGCAGTGATGACCATCGATGGTTTCCACTTGCGGATAATGTCGAGGTCGTCTTCGAAGTGAAGGGAGGTTTCATATCCAGTGATTCTGTAATTACCCGATTTATAGATGGTTATGATCTTGTCGTCCTCGTGAAACGAACCCACTAATTCGCCGCGGCCGTCGGTGTTGAGGCGCATCACGGCGGATTCGAAATAGATATCGATGGCGCTGAGCGTGGAGACACCCTTCTGGGCCAGCGTGATGGAGGCGACGGGATAGCGGGTGACGATATTGCCTAATGCACTGCGGTTTTTCACGGCTAACTGACCGAAGTCGAAGTCGAATTCCCGCTTTTTGAGTTTGGGCTTCGGTTTGAGCTTCACGCGCACCACCTCGGCCTCGCCGTTCGGATTCGAGGTGAAATAGAGCACTTTGGCGTTGCTGTTGCCCTTCACGAGATCGTACTTTTTGTCGCGGGTGACACCGCCCACGTTGAAACGCTTGGCATAGACCGGGCCGTTCACGCCGGCGGAGTAGATCATATTGTAAATCTGACGGTCATCGCCTCGCCGGAACACTTCCGCATGGATGATGTGCTTGCCTACGAAGTGCTTGTCGGCCACCTTGCTGATGGAACATTCGCCATTCTCGTGGAATACGATGATGTCGTCCAGGTCGGAGCAGAGGCAGGCGAACTCCACGTCGTCGTCCTTTTTGAGGTTGGTGCCGATAAAGCCTTCCTTCTTGTTGACGTAAAGCTTCTGGTTGGCCACGGCTGCGTTAGCCGCGATGATGGTGTCGAAGCTTTTGATTTCCGTAAGACGCTTGTAGTCAGCCCCGTACTTTTTCTTCAATTGGAGGAAGTAGTTGATGGCATAATCCACGAGATGGTCGAGGTGGTTCTGCACTTCGTCCATATTGAGCTCGATCTCGGCGATTTTGTCCATCGCGGCCTTGATGTCGAACTTGGAGATTTTGCGCACGGGTTTTTCGCAGAGCGCGAGGACGTCGTCGCGGGTGATTTCCTGCCGGAAAAGGGGACGATAGGGGTCGAAGGCGCGCTCGATGCGGTCGATCTGCACGTCCCAAGAGTCGGCATCCTTCTCCAACTCCTTGTAGATGCGCTTCTCGAAGAAGATTTTCTCCAACGAGACCTTGTGCCATTGCTGACGCAGTTCGTCGAGTTCGATTTGCAGCTCCTTGCGCAGCAGGTTGAGGGTGTTCTCGGTGTTGATGCGCAGGATGTCCTTGACGTTGGTGAAGACGGGCTTGCCGTTCCAAATCACGCAGGCGTTGGTGGAGTAAGTGATTTCGCAGTCGGTGAAGGCGTAAAGCGCGTCGATGGTTTGGTCAGGGGAGACACCGGGTTGCAGGTGGAGGTAGATCTCGGCCTGCGCCGCCGTGTTGTCATCTATCTTCTTGATTTTCAGCTTGCCGTTGTCGATGGCCTTGGTAATGGAATTCGTGGATTCGGAGATGAGGTCTTCGGTGGTGGTGCCGTAAGGAATCTCGTTGATCACCAGCGTTTTGTTATCGACGATGCTGATTTTGGCACGGTTGCGGATTTTGCCGCCCTGCGCCCCGTCGTTGTATTTGCTCACGTCGATGGCGCCGCCGGTGGGGAAGTCGGGGTAAATCTCGAAATCCTCGCCTTTGAGGATGTGTACGGAAGCGTCGATGAGCTCGTTGAAGTTGTGGGGCAGGATGAGGGTGGACATGCCCACGCCGATGCCCTTCACGCCTTGGGCGAGCAGCAGCGGGAACTTCACGGGCAGCGCGATAGGTTCGCGGTTACGGCCGTCGTAAGAGACCTGCCATTCGGTGGTCTTGTGGTTGAAAACCACCTCCTTGGCGAAAGCGGTGAGCCGCGCCTCGATATAACGGGGTGCCGCCGCATCGTCGCCGGTGAGAATGTTGCCCCAGTTACCCTGCGTGTCGATGAGCAGGTGCTTCTGCCCCATCTGCACCAAGGCCGCCCCGATGGACTGGTCACCGTGCGGGTGGTACTTCATGGTGTTGCCCACGATGTTGGCCACCTTGTTGAAACGGCCGTCTTCCAGTTCGTCCATGGAGTGCAGGATACGGCGTTGCACGGGCTTGAGGCCGTCGTAAACGTCGGGAAAAGCGCGGTCAAGGATGACATAGGAGGCGTAGTCCAAGTACCATTCGCGGTACATCGACTGCGCGAAAATCACCTTGTGCAATCCCGACTCGTCTTGCGTGCTCGTATCTGTATCTTCCTCAGGGATAATGACTTCACCCGAGTTTTCAGGGGTTTCTTCGGTCAATTCTTCGTCTTCAAATTCTTCGGACATAGGTTTTGGTTTTAAGCCGCGAAGATACGAAATTTTAATGAAGAATGAAGAATTGAGAATGAAGAATAAGAAAGGCTGTGTGATGTTGCGACATGGAGGAAAATTGTGTACATTTGCGGCCTCAATTTGCGATTATGGACAGGAGCAAAGGCACATTTCAGGAGAATTTGCGGCGGAATTTCGGGTTCGAGCCGACCGCGAGCCAAGCCGAGGCGATGGAGCGGCTTGCCGACTTCATCTACGGCAAGGGCGACAACTTCCTGTTCCAGCTGTCGGGATATGCCGGCACCGGCAAGACCAGCCTCGTGAGTGCGCTCGTGAAGACCCTTGCGGACATCGGCGTGCACATCGTGATGCTCGCGCCCACGGGACGTGCCGCCAAGGTGCTGTCGCAGTACGCCGGGCGCAAGGCATACACCATCCATAAATGGATCTACCGCGTCTATAGCAAGGAGGGTGTCCGCAAATTCGTGCGTCGCGAGAACAAGGATGCGCATACGCTCTTCATCGTGGATGAGGCGTCGATGATTTCCGCGCAGGGAAGCGTTAACGACCTGATGGGCAACAGTTTGCTGGACGATCTGATGGAGTTTGTCTATCTCGGCGACAGCAACCGGATGCTCCTCGTGGGCGACGACGCGCAGCTGCCGCCCGTACACGCGGACGAGAGCCCCGCGCTCGATGCCGACTACCTCAAAAGTGCCTACAACGTGGAGGTTTTCGGCGCGAAACTCACCGATGTCGTGCGGCAGTCACTGGATTCTGGCATCCTCTACAACGCCACGCTGGTGCGCGACAAGATCAACGTCGGTGACTACTCTTTCCCGATGTTCAGCGGGCGAAAATTCGAGGACTTCCGGCGCATCAACGGTGGCGAGATGGAGGAACTGCTGAACACCCTCTACAACGACCACGACCACGACGAAATCGTGTTGGTGACCCGTTCCAACAAGCGGGCGTTCCAGTATAACAACGCCGTCCGCAGCCGTGTGCTGTTTCGCGAAAACGTCATTGCCACAGGGGATTACATCATGGCGGTGAAGAACAACTATTACTGGTTGGATGAGGTTACCTCCGAGGCCGGTTTCTTGGCCAACGGCGACATCATGGAGATCATGTCCATCCACAAGCAGCAGGAACTCTACGGCTTCCACTTCGCCGACATTACCGCTCGGTTGTGCGATTATCCCGAGCATCCCTACGTTGATATGAAAATCATTCTCGAAACCCTTGATTGCGACGGGCCGTCGCTTTCCCATGAGGCTAATCAGAAGCTCTATTATGCGGTGGCGGAGGATTATATGGACATTGTGAACCCTCGGGCGCGGTTCTTGAAAATCAAGGAGGATCCGTATCTGAACGCGGTGCAGGTGAAATTCGCCTATGCGCTGACCTGCCACAAGACGCAGGGCGGACAGTGGAAGCACGTGCTCATCGACCAGGGCTACTTGCCCGACAACACCATCGACAAGGAGTACCTCCGCTGGATGTACACCGCCGTCACCCGCAGCACGGAAAAGGTCTATTTGCTCGGATTTCAGGATGAAATGTTCGAGAATGCATAATGAAGAATGTATAATGAAGAATAATTCCTTAAGCAGTCCCGAAGGGACAACACGCACGAAGTGCAATTAACCCCACACAAGGCGCAAGCCGCAGTGTGGGGGCGATGTAACATGGTGATACACAATATGATATAGTGGCAAAAACTTTCCGAAGAAAAAATATCATCAAACTGCTCGGTGAAATCAAAAAAAGTGTATTTTTGCAGCCGCAAATGAGGGACGTTAGCCCAGTCGGTTCAGAGCGCTGCCTTCACACGGCAGAGGTCACTGGTTCGAGTCCAGTACGTCCCACAAAAAAAAAAACAGCTTCGTTGGAAGCTGTTTTTTTTATTGCCTTTTGCCTAAACAACATCACTCCACCCTGATATTCAGTACCCTCTCATAGTAGCCGGAATCCGAGAAGTTCACCCGCAGCTTGCAAAGGTCGCCGGAATGATAGATTTCATCGCTGAAGAGCATAAAGAACAAGGCGCTTTCTGTGTAGCCGCTTACGTTGTTCACCGTAATAAAATCGCCAAATGATTGGGTGAGCAATCGGAACATCTCGGGTGTGCCGTTATGAGACAGTTCCTGAGGATACCCGGTGGGAGCCTGCCAATAATAACGAATCCCATCAATGAACTGTGGCGCGTAGGATTCAATCCGTATTTCCTGATAGGAATTGAGCGCAACGGTGATGGTATCTGTTGTGATTTCCTTGCCGTCTATAAAGAATCTGATGGTGGAGGAATACTGTTGATCGCGCGAGCACGACATACACATTACGCACAAACTTAATAATCCGAATGCGAAAAATGTTTTGATTTTATTCATATTGTTTGATATTATAAATTTCTGATATTAAGATGTTTATCTTATTGAAGTTAAAATTCGTAACCGATGCCGACTGCGCCGACGCCCTTGAAGCCCGCGCCCAACTCCGCACTGGCGAACCAATGCTTCCAACCCACCTTCACCCCGATTAACGTGACATGAGCCGATGCGAAGAGGGTGGGGGCACTGTTGCCCTTGTCGCCAGCAGTAATATAGGGGTGGATGGGACCCTCTTCCTCGATGTTGAGGATGGTGAATTTTCCGTAGAACTTTGTGATTCCGATGGAGATTCCCGAATAGAGGGTCAGGTGTTCGCGGTTGAGGTACGAAAACCTCAGTTCGGGCATCAGCGTGAAGACGTTGTATCGGCGGATGCAAATCGGTCCCGTGTACGATTCAGATGGATTCACGCCATTGTGATCCGAGACGTTCAACAAAGGTTTTTTGGATTCTATATCGTCGATGTGCGCATAGCTCACCATCACGCCGAACCAGAACCATTTGTTGACGCGGAAATGGGTGGATAGAGCGTATAACGGTGAAGTGTGGTAAGAAAAGCCCAGTAAGTTCCTGTCCCGATATTCCGCCGGACTCATCCCTCGCGGATAGACATAGACGAAATAGCGGTCGAAAAGCGCGAGCATGTACGGGTCGCAAACCTCCAGCTTGATTTCGTGACGGTAGAGCTCCTCATACAGCCACTGCGGCTGGGATCTCTCTTTCTTGGTCTTGGTACGTTTCGTTGATTTGCCCGGCTGGTCCAACTCTGCTTCCTCTACAAAGTCCTCTTCTTCTTGATATTCTGGAAAATAAGAAGGAGACGTGGTTTTCGGCGTGTCGTTAGGAACAGTCGGCTTATGCAAGAAAACCGTGTCATGCACCCAGGTCGTGTCGCGGGAAATGAGCGTGTCGTGCTCGATTACCGTCTCGTACACATAGATTGTGTCGGGATTTTGCGCGAAAAGGCTCGTTGCCGTCATCAAGACAATCAAGAAAAGGAGCTTACGGTACATATACGGTATCTTTCAGGATGACAGTTTCATTGATGATCACCGTGTCGCGCTGGACCACGGTTTTCTTGACGGTGACGGGCTCGGGATGGTTAGGAGTTAGCAGTTTGTAGTTAGCAGTTTGGCCATCAGACGTAGGATTAGTGACTTTAGTTGTAGGTGTTTGGAGTTCGGTGGCAGGAACATTATCCTTATATTGGTCAAAGTCATTCTCATTGACCAAATCATTGCCTGTTTCATCGTAATCATCGCCTGAGTCGTTGTTGCACACCTCTGTTGAGCCTGTACTGGTCTGAGGAT
>JAGCVQ010000048.1 GCA_017962275.1 Bacteroidales bacterium | reverse complement strand
GTGTCGCGCTCGGGGGAAAGGGGGGGGAACAGATGGGCGGCAGTCACATAATCTGGCTACGGTACTTTATTACCGCCGCCCATCTGTTTTCCCCCTTTTGACTCACGCGGTAGTGCGCGTCATTCCGCCGCGAACGTAGTGCGCGACGGAACCTCCGTCTCGCCAGAGCCCGCTATTCATCTTCCTGCCATGTCGCTAAATCGTCGCAAGCCGGTCGTGTGGGCGTAATGTTCTCGCAACCGCAGTTACGGTCGCGGCGGTGCGGCGTGGCACCGTTGATCTTTCTCGCGCAAGAGGTTGATAGACACAAGATTGCGCAGAGGATTAGGCTGATTGTGAGTTTCTTTTTCATGTGGCAAAAATATAAAAAAACCATTTTCCTTAAACAGTCCCGAAGGGACAACACGCACGAAGTGCTAATAACCCCACATAAGCGACAAAGGAGCGCAATGTGGGGCCGAAAAAGGAGACATGAACGAACAGGACGGCAAGTAACCCCACACAAGGCGAAGCCGCAGTGTGGGGCGAAGGCAACACGCACGCCGTAGAGACGCACGGCTGTGCGTCTCTACCTCTTCTGCAGGTGATGCCAAGCCTTTCCCATACCTTTCCCATACCCTTCCCATACTGATGCCATAGTGATGCCATAGTGATGCCATACTTAAGAGTATGGCAAGAGTATGGCTACACTATGGCTACAGTATGGCAACAGTATGGCATCTCTATGCGAAAGACGATAGAACATCTTGCGATGACGGTTGCTGTTTCGAGGCAAAACGTTGACAGGACGGACGTTGCTATTGTAGAGACGCAAAATTTTGCGTCTCTACATGGTCGTGCGTCCCTACAGGGTTGTGGCGGCGAGGGTGGCGACGCTGACGCGGACCCCTTCTGCTTCCAATAGTTTGCGGATGGCGGCCTCCATGGTGGCGCCGGTGGTGAGCACGTCGTCGCAGACGAGCACGTGCGTATGTGCCACCTTCTCCGGATGTTGCACCTCGAAAACCTCCTTTACGTTCTGCCAGCGGGCGAAGCGTCCCTTCCGGGTCTGCGTCTCCGTGAATTGCGAGCGCACCAGCACGTCCGTCAGGTAGGGAATCCCCATGCCCTTGGAGAGCCCCATGGCGATCCATTCGCTCTGGTTGTAGCCCCTCTTCCGTTGTTTTTTCGGGTGCAGCGGGATGGGCAGGATGTACTGGATACCCCGGTAGCGCTCCTCCGTAATCAGCTGACCGCCAAAGTATTCCCCCAGCACCGCCCCGATTTCTTTCTGTCCCTTGTACTTTAGGTTGTGCAGGATTTTCTGGGTGTGGTTGGCCTTCTTGTAGCTCATCAGCGCGGTGACCTCCTCCACTGGCACGCGCCCGTCGAAGACCCTCCGCAACGGATTGAAGTGCTCCTTATGGAACTGGGTCTCAGGCAGATGTAGCATACAGTTCAGGCACAGACAGGTCTCATTCTGCTGAAGCGCATCGCCGCAGCTCACACACAGCCGCGGATAAAACAGGGATAAGATGTTGTTGATAAGTTTCATAGGTTACAAATTTTGTTTACATAAAGAGCAACGCCATTAAAACAGATTTATTATCTCACAACCAATAATTCCCGATAACTTTGAACCTTGAACTTTGAACTTTGAACCTTGAACCTTGAACTTGAAACTAAAAAAAATGTATCTTTGCGACCTGATTTTTAAGAATATGAAGTACAAGCGCATACTGTTGAAATTGAGCGGCGAGTCGCTGACGGGCGATGACGGCTACGGTATAAGTTACAGTCACATAATGCATTATGCGACGGAAATCAAGTCTGCGGTGGATGCGGGCGTGCAGGTGGCGGTGGTCATCGGCGGCGGCAACATCTTCCGCGGCGTGCAGGGAGCGTCCGCCGGTTTCGAACGTCGGCAGGGCGACCAGATGGGGATGTTGGCCACCATCATCAATGCCTTGGCGGTGCAGGGCGTCCTCGAAGAGATGGGCGTGAAAGCCAAAGTCCTCTCCGCCGTCAACATCGAAGGCGTTTGCGGGAAGACCTCCTGGCGCACGGCCATCGAGGCGCTGGAGGCCGGATACGTGACCCTCATCGGCGGCGGCACGGGCAACCCGTTCTTCACCACCGACACGGGAGCAGCCCTCCGCGCCCTCGAAATCAAGGCTGACCTGCTCATCAAGGGCACCCGCGTCGATGGCGTCTATACAGCCGATCCCGAGAAGGACCCCAACGCGGTCAAGTTCACGGAGATCTCCCTCGCGGAAGCTTACCAGAAGAACCTCAGAATCATGGATATGACCGCCTTTGCGCTCTGCCAGGACAACAAGATGTCCATCTACGTGTATGACGCCAACAAGAAAGGCAACCTGCTCAAAGTGCTCAACGGCGAACCCATCGGCACTCTCATATATTAAAGGCAAAAGGCAACAGTAAACGGTAAACATAAACAGTAAACAACTAATGTCAGAAAATAACCCCAATATTCCGGAGATATCTCCCGAGGAGGAAGCCAAATTGGCGAAAATGGCTTCGCGCCGAACCGGTTTCAAGAAACACTTCGCCATCTTTTTCTTGGTGAACGCTTTCTTGTGGGTCGTTTGGTATTTCCTGTTCCGGGACAGCGCCGAAAACACCTTCCTGATGGCCATTCTCTTCGTTTTCCTCGTTTGGCTGCTCGGCATCATTCTGCACTACATGATTGTCTATAAGTGGACGAAATCGTACAAAGACAAGGAATTAAACTCTTTGAAGAAAATGCGTCTAAAGCAGCTCCAGGAAATCGAGAGCCTGAAAGCCGAGATGGCGCCGAAGGCCGAGCCCGAAGCGCAGCCGGAAGAGGCTGTCGAGGTGGGGGAGCCCGAACAAAGAAACCCGAATTATATCGATTAAAATAATACAAGAATGGATACACAAACCTGCTTGAAACAAGCGAAAGAGAGCATGAACGCCACTGTGGCGCATTTTGAAAAGGAACTCCAGAAAGTCCGCGCCGGCAAGGCTTCCCCGCAAATGCTGGACGGCATCAAGGTGGATTACTACGGCAACCCCACGCCCATCGACCAGGTGGCCAACGTGAACACCCCCGACGCCCATCAGATTATCATCCAACCTTGGGAGCGCAACATGCTGCCCGTGATTGAGAAGGCCATCCTTGCCGCCAACATCGGGGTGACCCCGCAGAACAACGGCGAGTTCATCCGTCTGGTGATTCCCGCCCCGACCGAGGAGCGCCGTAAAGAGCTGGTGAAGAAGGCCAAACAGGAGGCTGAGCAGACCAAGGTAGCTGTCCGCAACATCCGCCGCACCGCCAACGATGACGCCAAGAAGCTGAAAGACGAGGGTGTGGAGGAAGATGCCGTCAAGAAATTGGAGGCCGACATCCAGAAGGCCACTGACGAGGCGATTTCCCAGGTCGATAAGATCATGGACGCCAAGGAAAAAGAGATTATGACCGTTTAATGTTTCATTTATAACTTAAAAGTAAAAGTATGAATATTCCTGAAAATTTGAAGTATTCCCAGGACCACGAATGGTTAAAAGTGGATGGTGAATTTGCATTGGTGGGCATTACCGCTCACGCCGCCAACGAATTGGGCGACATCGTTTTCCTCGACATCCCCTCTGTGGGCGAGACCCTCGACAAAGACGAGGTTTTCGGTTCTATCGAGGCTGTGAAGACCGTTGCCGACCTGCTGCTCCCCGTCGCGGGTGAAGTGGTGGAGTTCAACGAGGCTCTCGAAGGCGAGCCCGCTCTCGTGAACAGCGACCCCTACGGCGAAGGCTGGATCGTCAAGATCAAAATGACGGAACCCGCACAGGTTGCCGAACTGATGGACGCTGCCGCGTACACCGCCATGCTGGGATAATTTCCCGAAACCCCATTACAAAAGTAGAGACGTGCCATGGCGCGTCTCTACGTGTTTTAAATGGATAGAGACGCAAAATTTTGCGTCTCTACCTGTTTTATTTACCGGAATCAACTTTATATTTCTTGAAGATTTTCTTGTTGTGCATGATTTCGACGGCCTGCTGGAAGGTCTCGTCGCTTTCGAGGAAGATGCGGTAGGCATCGCCGTAGCCGTATAGGCCGCGGGCGATCTCGAAACGCAGGTACTCCTTGATGAAGTCGCCCGCGTGCTCTTCGTTGCGCAGGTGCTGCATCTCGCCATAGACCCGGTTCATATAGTTCGTGAACATCGTGTCAAAAGATTGCTGGTCAAAGTCTTCCGTGCTCTTGTACAACGAATCCAACTTCTCTTTGTTCTCTTTGATAAAGGCGTTGGCATAGTCGCTGAAAACGAAGGCGGCCTTCTCGCTCACACCCTCTTCCTTGGCATAATCCATGAATTCTTTGTAGAAGGCGTCGGAAATCTGGTAGTTTTTCTGGAAATCCTCGAATTTCGGGTATTGTTTCAGCAGCGATTCGCGGTTGTTCTCCAAATAGTCCATGGCGAAGCTTCCGAACACGCCTTTCCGCACAATCTCGTTGAAAAGGCTGGAGTATTTGGTGGTGTCGAGCGGGATGAAGATGTCGGGCATGATGCCACCGCCGCCATAGACCACGCGGCCGTGCGGGGTTTTGTATTTCAGGGAATCGGGGAATTTGATGTTCTCGGCGGTGTAGTATTCGCCGTTGTTGGCGCGGGTCTGCAGGTCTTTGAAGTAGGCGTCCAGACCGTCGTCGTAGGGTTTCTGGATACAGCGGCCCGTGGGGGTGTAGTAGTGGGAGATGGTGAGGCGCACCTCCGATTGGTCAACGAGGCGCAACGGCTTCTGCACCAGACCTTTGCCGAAGGTTCTGCGGCCAACCACCAGTCCGCGGTCCCAGTCTTGGATGCAGCCGGAGGTGATTTCGGAGGCGGAGGCGGAGTTCTCGTCCACCAGCACGATGAGCTTGCCCTCTTCGAAGAGGCCGTTTTCGGAGGAGTAGTATTTCTCGCCGGTCTTGCGGAAGTTGTCGGTATAGACGATCATCCGTTTGCCGGAGATGAACTGGTCGCAGATCTCGAAGGCCACGTTGAGGTAGCCGCCGCCGTTGCCCCGCAGGTCGAGGATGAGGTTCTGCATGCCCTGCTCCTTGAGTTCGGTGATGGCCTTTTTGAGTTCGGTGGTGGAGGTGGCGGCAAAACGTTCGAGTTTGACGTAGCCGGTCACGGAATCGGCCATGAAGCTGACGTTGATGCTGTACATCGGGATGGCGCCGCGGGTGATGACGAATTCGATGGGCTCTTTCTTGCGGCCGCGAATCACGGTGACTTTCACTTTGGTGCCCTTCTTGCCGCGCAGATGCTTGCGCACCCAGTCGTTGCTGATTTCCTTGCCGACGGCCAAAGTGTCATCGACCTTGATGATCTTGTCGCCGGCCATCAGTCCGACCTTCTCCGAGGGACCGTCGATGATGACCTCCATCACGTTGATGGTATCCTTGATGAGCTGGAAGGTCACGCCGATGCCGTCGAAAGTGCCCTGCAGCGGCTCGGTCATCGCGGCCACGTCCTTGGAGGGGATGTAGGCGGTGTGGGGATCCAGCTCCTTGAGCATCTCGTCGATGGCCTTGTCGGTGAGCGGGTCGAAATCGACGGAATCCACGTACATGCTGTTGATGGCGTTGAACAGCTGGTCCATCTTCGTTTTGTTCTGCTGGTAGTGTTTGTTCGGGGACTGCGCGTAAAGTGCCGTGCCCAAAGCTAACAGGCTGAAAACAGCGACAATGACTTTATTTTTCATTGATTTATTTGGTTTATTATATTCTATTCTAAAAAAGACGGCAAAAATACAGTTTTTTAGGATACAGTTTAACCCTCTAATTAACCCTCTAACCGTGTAACCATGTAACCGTGTAACCCTCTAACCCCTCTCTACCGTTTCACAACTTTCTGGTAGTACCTGTTCCCGTTAGACTCCGTCACGTGCAATAAGTAAATTCCAGCGGGGAGGGATTTCACGTTCAGGGTGAGGGTTCCCGTCTGTAGGGATGAAAGATTATTCGCCCCTACGGCAATCCGTCCTTGCAGGTCGTACAGCACCGCATTCGCGATGTCCGCACCGCCGTCCAGTTCGACGAGCAGCATCTCGTCGGCGGGGTTCGGATAGACGCGCAGGTGAGCCATCTCCCGCTCAGGAATGCCCACTCCGTCGGTGAGGGTGAAGAGGTGCGGGTCGGCGGCGCCGATGTACGGATGCTTCTCCACGCGGCCCGACTCGTCCTTGGCGTAAATGTAGTACTCCACGGTGTCGCCCGCCTGCCAGGCGTAGTTGATGGAGGTGAAGGAGAACGAATATTCGTCGCCGGAAACGTTCTGCAGATGGCCGTAGGACCAGTCGCCGTGGTTGATGCGGAAGCAGACTAACAGCGAGTCGTTCACCAAGTTCGCGCCGCTCAGCGCTTTGATGTTCACGGAGATATTGAACATATTGTCCAACAAGCTATCCACATTTTGCTCTCCGAGAAGCGGATAGTGTTTCAGATAGAGCATCCCGAGGTCAGCCAACTCGTGCGTGCGGCAATGCAGGGCATCGGTGCTCAGCCACGGTGTGTAGTCGCTCTGCATGATCGGCACGATAGTATAGCCGGGCATGGCCTGCTCGTATGCGGCAACAGCCTCATTGTCGTGTGCGTTGCCGGTGACAGGGACAAACACGTGGTCGTTCAGAATCAGCGAGTTGGTGTAGGGCGTGGCTTTGTTGGCGTTCGGGTTAGCATAGACGCGATACACCTGGTAATGGTTGCCCCACGGGGAGATGGCGTCGGCGAAAGTTTGCGCCACCGCTTCGTAGTTGCTGTAGCGCGGGTCGTTGGCCGGCACCTGACCGATGAGCACCTTATCGACATCGAGGAACTTGCCCCAGCAGTCGATGTGCGCGATGTATTCGCCTAACGGGTCGGGGAGAATCATATAGTTGTCAATACCCAAGAAGTTGTGGGAGATGGTTCCGATGGAAGTCTCCGTTTCCGCAGGGTTTTCCTGCAGCACCAGCATCGTGGAGGCCGCGGTACCGTAGCCATCGACCATATAGTTGCCGCCGGTGTGCACCAACGGCATCTCGTAACGGTTGACTCCCAAGCGTTCGGTTACCGCCTCCAGTGCCGCGTCGTCGTGGGGGCGTGTCGGACGGTTATACACGAAATCGACCACGCCCACCGAGTCTTGGCCGTCGATGACGAACCACGGGCCGTAGTCGCGGGTCCAGTAAGAGTCGTGCTCGATAAGCCAGAACCGCACGTTGCTCATGTTCACTTGGTTGTTGTTGAAGTAGGTCATGGCCTGCACGCTGTCGGAAGGGGAGTCCACGAGCACTTTCACCTGGGTGATTTGCGACAGTTCGCGCACGAGGGCCACGGGGATGCCGAGCGGGTAGGCGATCATCACGCCGCCCATGGGTTGGAATTCGGCCACAGCGGTGACGGGCGCGGCGGGATAAACCGCGTCGCGCAGATGCGCCTGCTGCGACAAATAAGGAATCATCTGCTGTTCCTCGGCAGTGGCGTGGTGCGGGAACTTTGGATGAATGTCGTAATGAATCTGCTCATTCTGCGCGAAAATCTGTCCGAATATCATCCATGACAGAACAACGATAAGGGTCTTTCTCATAGCGGTAAGGTGTTAAATTAAAAAACGCTCAACTTCTTGTAAGTGAGCGTTTTATTTGTTTCGTGACCCCTGCAGGATTCAAACCTGCAACCTTTTGATCCGTAGTCAAATGCTCTATTCAGTTGAGCTAAGGGGCCGTTCTCAAAAGAGGCTGCAAAAATACACTTTTTTTGATTCCACGTCATGTATAAAAAAAATTTTTTCAAGAAGTCGGTATATAGAAAAAAAGTGTATTTTTGCCGCCGAATTGATGATTAAGAATGAGCTATGGTGTAATGGTAGCACTACAGATTTTGGTTCTGCCTGTGTAGGTTCGAGTCCTGCTAGCTCAACTGGAAAAACTCTCACCGATTTGGTGGGAGTTTTTTTTACAAAAATGGCAGATAATAATTAAATAGATATAGACAATAAAGCTTAACAAAATGGAAGAACAAATCAATCTTATCAGCACATTTGCCGATTTCAAAGAATCCAAAAGCATTGATAGGGAAACGCTTATGCACATTTTGGAAGACGTTTTCGTAAGTGCGCTTACTAAGAAATACGGTCAGGACGCCCGGTTCAACGTGATTGTCAACGTGGATCGCGGCGACCTGGAGATTCAGCACTCCTTGGATGTGGTGGAGGATGACCAGGTGACAGATCCCGTGAACCAGATCGCCCTGTCCGACGCCATCAAGATTGAGCCGGACTTCGAAGTGGGTGAGGAGGTGATCGAGCAGATTCAGCTCTCCGATTTTCAACGCCGTGAGATTTTGGCCCTGCGCCAGAACCTCAGCAACCGGATATTAGAATATGAAAAGGATGTCATTTTCCACAAATATGAGCCGCGCAAGGGTGAACTGATCACCGGCGAGGTGAGCCAGGTTTGGAAACGCGAGATTCTGGTGATGGACGACGACCGCGTGGAGATGGTGCTGCCCAAGTCCGAGCAGATTCCCACCGACTATTATAAAAAAGGCGACAGCATCATGGCGGTCATCACCTCCGTGGATGTGGTCAACGGTTCCCCGCGCATCCTTCTGTCCCGTACCTCCCCGCAATTCCTCGAACGTCTGATGGAACGCTCTATCCCCGAAATCGAGGAGGGTGTCATCATGATTCGCGACATCGTGCGTGTGCCCGGCGAGCGTGCCAAGGTGCTGGTGGAGACCTACGACGACCGCATCGATCCCGTCGGTGCCTGCGTCGGCGTGAAGGGCAGCCGTATTCACGACACCGTCCGCGAGCTTCGCAACGAGAACATCGACATCATCAACTATACGAACAAGAAGGAACTCCTGATTGCCCGCGCCCTCAACCCCGCGCAGATTTCCTCCATCGAACTCGACGAGGAGAACAAGACCGCCAACGTCTATATGAAGTCCGACCAAGTCTCCCTCGCCATCGGTAAAGGCGGCTATAACATCAAGCTGGCCAGCAAGTTGTCCGGCTACGAAATCGATGTCTTCAGAGACGATATCAAGGAAGAATATGTCATCCCGTTGTCCGAATTCAACGATGTTTTCGACCAATGGGTCATCGACACGTTCATCGGTATTGGCTGCGACACAGCCGAGAGTATTTTACAATTGAGTCGCGAGGAGCTCATTCGCCGCACCGACCTCGAAGAGGAGACGGTGGATGCCATGATTGCGGCAGTTAAGGAAGAATTGGCCAAGTAATGCCCCTGATCAATACAATCACCAAGTTTTTAACCAGATTTATCAATATGCCGGAAGAAAAAGTAAAAAAGCCGCGATTAGGACAGGCGGCTACAGAATTTAACGTGTCGATGGATCGTATTATCGACATCCTGACCAAACATGGCCTTGAAATAGCTTCTCCAACGCTTAACTCCAAACTGACGGAGGAGATGTACCAGTGTCTGCAAAAAGAGCTGGCTAAAGACAAAATGGTGAAGGAGAAGTCCGACCAGATTCTCACCCCGAAAGGGAAGAAGGAGGAGGCGAAGGCGGCTGCCACGACCAAGACTCCTGAAGAGGAGGGTACGAGCAAGCAGGTCATCATTCGTTCCACCAAACTACCTGAAGTTCAGGTGGTGGAAGAGACTGCGCCCCATACTCCCGAAATCAAAATCATAGGTTCCGTTCCGCCAGAAACGTTAGGGAAGCCTGCCAAGAAGAAATCTTCCGGCAAATCAGAGGCAGCGACTTCAGCAGAACCGGCATCCGAAAAGGTGGAAACCGCTCCGCAGGAAAATCCGGCAGTTCCGGAGGAGACACCCGCCGAAGAAGTCCCGGTTCAGGAGCCCGAACAGGAGCAGAAGCCCGAGCATATCGAGACGAAGACCATCCTGCCCGGACCGGAAATCATCGGTACGATAGATCTGGAGGCGCTCAAGCCCAAGAAAAAATCTTCATCTAAGGAGAAGAAAAGCACGAAGAAAGAGAAACCGGCGCAGCAGCCCAAGCAGCCTAAGGCGGCTGAAGCTCCCAAGCCGGAACCGAAGAAGGAGGAACCCGCTTCCGTCGTGCAACAACCGGAACAACCTGTGGTGGAGCACATTAAGACGGTTGTCAACCCGCTGAAGGGACCCAAGATCCTCGGTACCATCGACCTGTCGCTGCTCCAGCAACCGGCCGCCAACGGCAAGAACGACCATCGCGGCGGCGATTCCGATAAGAAGAAGAAGAAACGGAAACGCGTGGCGAAGCCCGTGAAATCCTCCAGCAATGCCAATGTCAAGGACGACAAGGACAAGAAGCAGAAGCAGGAGCCTGAAAAGGTGGAGATTTCGGCGGAGGACATCCACCGTCGTATCAAGGAGACCAAGATGCGTCTCGAAAGCAACACCAAAAAGACGTCCACCGCTGCCAAGCGCAGAAAGGAGAAACGTCAGCTCATCCACGAGCGTATTGAGGAGCAAGAGTTGCAAGCCATTGAGGATCAGAAGACGTTGCGCGTGACCGAATTCATCACCGCCAATGAGCTGGCTACCCTGATGAACGTCGATGTCACCAAGATCATCGCCACCTGCATGAGCATCGGTCTGTTTGTCTCCATCAACCAACGTTTGGATGCCGAGAACATCGCCATGTTGGCAGAGGAGTTCGGCTTCAAGGTGGAATTCATTGATTCTGAGGAGGAAGAGAAGATCAACAATCCCGATGAGGAAGACAAAGAAGAGGATTTGCAGCCGCGTCACCCGATCATCACGGTCATGGGTCACGTGGACCACGGTAAAACCTCTCTGTTGGACTACATCCGCAAGACCAACGTCATTGCCGGTGAGGCCGGTGGTATCACGCAGCACATCGGTGCTTACGAGGTGAGCCTGCCCGACGGCCGCAAGATCACCTTCCTTGATACGCCTGGTCACGAAGCGTTTACCGCCATGCGTGCCCGCGGTGCCAAGATTACCGACTTGTGTATCATCGTGGTCGCTGCAGATGACGCCGTGATGCCGCAGACGATTGAGGCTATCAATCACGCCCAGGCTGCCGGTGTCCCGATGGTGTTCGCCATCACCAAGATTGACAAGCCCAATGCCAATCCCGACAAAATCCGTGAGGAATTAGCCAATATGAACATTCTCGTGGAGGAATGGGGAGGCAAGTACCAGTGCCAGGAAATCGATGCCAAGCACGGTGACAACGTACAGGAACTGCTCGAAAAGGTGCTCTTGGAGGCCGATTTGCTCGACCTCAAGGCCAATCCGAACCGTCCCGGCGTGGGTGCGGTGATCGAATCCGCTTTGGACAAGGGTCGTGGTTACGTCGCCAAAGTGCTTGTGCAGAACGGCACGCTCTCCGTGGGTGACCCGATCTTGGCCGGTAGCTGCTTCGGTAAGGTGAAGGCGATGTTCAACGAACGTAACCAGCCGGTGAAGTCAGTTGGTCCTGCCCAGCCTGTGCTGCTGTTGGGTCTGAACGGCGCTCCGCAGGCCGGTGACACCTTCAAGGTTTGCGATTCCGAACAGGAAGCCCGCAGCATCGCCACGAAACGTGCACGTCTCGCCCGCGAGATGGGTCTGCGCACGCAGAAGCACGTCACCCTCGAAGAGATCGGCCGCCGTATTGCCATTGGCGACTTCAAGGAGCTCAACATCATCGTCAAGGGTGATGTGGACGGTTCCGTGGAGGCTTTGGCTGGTGAGTTGCTGAAACTCAGCACCGAGCAGGTTCAGGTCAACGTCATCCACAAGTCTGTGGGTCAGGTGACCGAAACCGACGTGATGCTGGCTACGGCATCCAACGCCCTGATTGTGGCCTTCCAGGTGCGTCCGTCCGCCAACGCCCGCAAGATGGCCGAGGCCGAACAGATCGACATTCGTACCTATTCCATCATCTATACCGCCATCAACGAGATCAAGGACGCTATCGCCGGTATGCATTCGCCGGAGATTCGCGAAAAGGTGGTCTGCAACATCGAAATCCGCGAGGTTTTCCACATCTCCAAGGTCGGCAATGTGGCCGGTTGTGTGGTGCTCGACGGCAAGCTGCAGCGTAACACCAAGATCCGCCTCATCCGCGACGGTATCGTCATCTACACCGGCAAGCTCGGTTCCCTGCGTCGTTTCAAAGACGATGTCAAGGAGGTCACGGCCGGTCAGGATTGCGGTCTGAACATCGATGGTTGCAACGACATCAAGGTCGGCGACATCATCGAAGGTTACGAGGAATTCGAGGTGGCGTACGGAAAATAATAATATTGATTATAAAAAAAGAAAAGACACACAACCGTGTGTCTTTTCTTTTTTTATACAAACTTCTTTTTGACCAAATCCACGACAAACCCCGGCAGCAGGAAGCACATCAGCAGGAAGAAATAGTTGATGGGGCCGGGAATCTTGACTTTTCGGCCGTGCAGGGTGGCGCGGACGCCGCGTTTGGCAATCTGTTCGGGGGATAGCATCACCCCGATGGCGCGAAGCCGTTTGCGCATCTTCACGGGCAGGTTGTAGAGGTCGGTATCCACCGCGCCGGGACAGACGCAGCAGACCTTCACCCCGTGGTGGCTCAATTCGTGGTGCAAGCCTTTGGAAAACTTCAACAGATAAGACTTGGAAGCCTGATAGACGGCGATGGTCGGGAATCCCATGAACGCCGTGATGGAACTGGCGTTGAGGATGTAGCCGCACCCCCGGTCTTTCATGGCTTTGCCGAACAGCACGCACAAATCCGCAGGGGTGGTGCTGTGCAGCATCGTCATCTTGTGGCTCAGCGCCATCGGTTTTTCGACCGCCGCGCCGAAATAGAACATGCCTGCATTGTTGACCAGCACCTCCACGATGAGGTTCTCGCTTTCACAGAAATCGAAAAGCTCCTGCGCGGCGTTCTCGGTGGTCAGATCCTGATAGCAGGTCCGGATCCGCTGTTCGGGGAACTGCGACTGCAGACGCTGTTGCGCCTCTTCGTTCAAATCCTCCCGATTGCTGACGATCAGGATGTTATAACCTTTTCGTGCCCACTCTTCCGCGTAGGCGTACCCGATGCCGGAACTCCCTCCGGTGATTAGAGCGAACGTATTTTTCATATCCATTATTTGTTTCTTTATGAATCTGTCTTCTCTACCAAGCTCTTGCCCCTGACGAGGTTGCTCAAGGAAAATATTTATTATTTTTTGAACTTTGAACCTTGAACTTTGAACTTTGAACTTCTCTTACGACAGCATGTCTTTAGCTTTAATAACGGCGGCCACCAGCGCGTCGGCCTCCTCCAACGTGTTATAGAGGGCGAATGAGGCGCGAACGGTGCCGGGAATGCCGAAATGGGTCATGATGGGCTGCGTGCAGTGATGTCCCGTGCGCACTGCAATGCCTTGATGGTCGAGGAGAACGCCCATATCGTAGGGATGGATGTTGCCGACTAAGAAGGAGATGACCCCGGTTTTGTGCGTTGCCTCGCCGATGAAGCGCATCCCGTCGATGGCGGACAGCTTTTCCGTGGTGTAGGTCAGGAGCTCGTTTTCGTATGCGGCAATCTTTTCCAAACCAATGCTTTGGATGTATTCGATGGCCTTGCGCAGTCCGATGACGTCGCCCACGGAGGGCGTGCCGGCCTCGAACTTGAACGGCAGGTCGTTGTAGGTGGTCTTCTCAAAAGTCACGTCCTTGATCATCTCGCCGCCGCCTTGGTAAGGCTGCATCTCGTTGAGCCACCGCTCTTTGCCGTACATCACGCCGATGCCCATCGGGGCGTACATCTTGTGGCCGGAGAAGCAGTAGAAATCGCAATCGAGCGCTTGCACATCCACTGTGCAATGGGCCACGGCCTGCGCCCCGTCGATGAGGACGGGCACGTTGTGACGATGTGCGATGCGGATAATCTCCTCAATCGGGTTGACGGTGCCCAACGAATTGGAGACGTGCGCCACGGCCACGATGCGGGTACGGTCGGTAATCAGGCTTTCCAACTTACTGATTATCAACTCTCCTTTGTCGTCGAACGGCAGCACTTTCAGCTTTGCGCCACGTTCTTCGCAGGCCAGCTGCCACGGCACGATGTTGGAGTGGTGTTCCATTTCGGAGACGATAACTTCGTCGCCCTCGTGCAGGTAGGTGCGCCCGAAGGAGGCGGCCACAAGGTTGATGGATTCGGTAGCGCCTCGGGTGAAGATGATCTCTTGCGTTGACGGGGCGTTGATGTACTGCCGCACCGCCTCCCGCGCCAGCTCGAATTCGTTGGTGGCTAACTGGCTGAGACAGTGTACACCACGGTGGATGTTGCTGTTGATGTGCAGGTAGTAATCGTTCAACGCGTCAATCACCACCTGCGGTTTCTGCGTGGTCGCGGCGTTGTCTAAATAGACTAAGGGTTTGTTGTAAACCTTTTCGTTTAATATGGGAAAGTCGGTTCGGTTCATGGAGGGGATAATGGTTATTGGTTATTGGTTATGGGTTATTGAAGCAGTAGGATTAGGGGGTTAAAGGGTTACACGGTTACACGGTTAAAGGGTTAAATGTTGTAGAGCCAGTTCATAGTCAAGTCACAAATCACAAGTCACAAGTCACAAATCTCACGTCTAATACGATAGTATTTTTCGGTTTGGGGTGTCAGTTTGAAGCGGTTGTCGGAGCGGTGGCCGATGATCCAGGCGATTTGGTGGTCGATGCAGAGCAGGCGGATGCGTTCTTTGGTGAAGCGGTCGATTTTGTGGTCGGTGAAGTAGTCGCTGAGCTTCTGGCGGCCTTTTCCGCCGAGGGGACAGAAGTAATCGCCGTGCCGCCAAGGACGGATCTGCAGCGGGAAGGTCAACTTTTCTTTCGGGATATAGAGTACGTCAGCGTTTTTGTCAAAAGTCATATCAGGTTGATATACAAACTCTTCCACATCGAAATAGGACTTTAATGCATCCAAAGATTCAATCTCGATCACTTGGTTTTCCTCTTCGGGCTTGGGTTGAATCAGAAAGAAATCCCGGTTAACCAACAGGATATGGGATTCCGAAAGGAATTGTCGGCCGCTTTGGAGATGGGGATTCTCGGCTAATGTCTCGATGATGTCCGCAGAAAATCCGAAACGGCTAAGGAACTCATACAGAACCAATTCCGAGCTTTCGTTCCGATATAACAAAGGACGGTTTATGCGGAAACCCTGTTGGTCTTCGGAAACCACCTGTTGGATGTCCTTCGCGATATGTTTCTGATAGTAAGCATATTGTCGTTGCAGAAGTTGGCGTGTGCGGTCATTCGTTTGCAAGAATTGCGGGTTGATGGTTTCCAATTGCGGGATAACCGAATGCCGGATGCGGTTGCGGGAGATCTCTTCGTCGCGGTTGGTGTAGTCTTCCACGTATGCAATATGGTGGTCTTCAGCGTATTGCCGGATTCCCTGTGCGGTGAAAGGCAGCATCGGGCGGATGGTTTTGCCGTTCACGGGCGGGATGCCGCAGAGCCCTTTCAGACCGGTGCCGCGACAGAGATTGAGCAGCTGGGTTTCGGCGGCGTCGTTGGCGTGGTGGGCGGTGACGAGAAAGTCGAAATCGTCTAAGATTTCCGAAAACCATTGGTAGCGCAGCTCGCGGGCAACCATCTCCACCGACTTTCCTGAGTCTTTCTGGATGTCGAGGGTGTCGAATTCGCGGACAAGGATCGGGACGTTCCATCGGGAGGCCATTTCCTGCACGAACCGCATGTCGCGATTGGAGTCGTCGCCGCGCAGGTGGAAGTTGCAGTGCGCGATGGCGAAGGAGAGTCCTGCCTCATGGAAAAGCGTGGCCATGACGGTAGAATCCGCACCCCCGCTCACTGCCAAAAGGTAGCGTTTCTGCAGGGCATCGGGACCCGCCAGCGTTTGCAATTCCTGAAGAAATCTCGTCCGCATAGACTATGACTCGAAATCCCGGAGTTTGAAGTAGCGACGGAGTTCCATCTGCATATATTCGTAGGAACCGAACCGGACGGCTTTCGGAGTCTCGTCTTTGCGCATCATCACCATGCCGGAGCCGGAAGCGTCAATGTAGGGGGTGATGTCGGTCTCGAGGGCGAAGGTCAGTTCGAAGTCGCGCACGGTCACACGGTCGAAGTTGCCGCTCACCTCTTCGTAAATCACGCCGTGCTCTTCGCAGAATGCTTGCAGATGCATCACCGTCTCGTCCCACATTTCGGGTTTTTCGTGCGGGTTGAAATAGAAGACCACCGCACTGTAGTCAGGCATGGTATCCACGATTTCGGATTTCTCGAAACGGCCTTGCTCGTTGATGAGGAACTGCTCCACGTAGCGCGTTTTACGGTGGTATTTTTCGGGATCGCTGATAAACTCCTGCTTGGTGGCCTTCGACACGGAGTGGATCCATTCGTACTCTTTGGTGGTACGGAACTGTCCGTCGGGAAGACGCAACGTCTGCCAAATCTCGGTTTCGAGATCCTCATCACGCTGGTTAGCCACGCTGACGGCTACGGGCAGCACGTCGAGGATGCGCTGGGTGCCGAAACCGGAGGTGGTGGCTAAATAGACCCATTCGCGGTTTTGGGAATGCAGCAGCCAGAGTTCGCGTCCTTCCGGCAATCGTTCCACGCACTCCACGCCCCACTCTTGCGGGAAATCGACCTTTGCCGTCCATTTCCTGCCTTGGAAATCGCCCGCTTTCTCCAGAAACGACTCCAATACCTCGTCCTGAAGCGGATAAAGGGAATCATGACAGTGAACGTCAGCAATCAGGGTGTCGCGGATCACGTCCATGGGATAGACGACGGCTCCCCCGTCTGTGTCATCTTGATGGTTTCTTCTTGAAAAACAGCTGGTTAGAAGAAGGACCAGGCTGATGGCGATGATATAGGTGAATGGGTTTCGGTTCATTTTGAAATTTTTGGCAAAGATAGTAAATTTGGTTTATGGTTTATGGTTTAGAGGGTTATAGGGTTAGAAGGTTACACGGTTAAAGCATGCAGGAAACGATTTTCCGTACCTCTACGGCCTCTTTCACGTCGTGGACGCGGAGGATGGCGGTGCCTTTCATGAGGGCGACGGTGTTGAGGACGGTGGTGCCGTTGAGGGCTTGGTCGGGGGTGGTGCCGAGCAGTTTGTAAATCATCGTTTTGCGGGAGATTCCCACCAACAGGGGATAGCCCAATTCGTGAAAGACCTCCAGATTTTTCATCAGGAAGTAGTTCTGTTCGAGGGTTTTGCCGAAGCCGAAGCCCGGATCCACGATGATGTCGTGGACGGAATGCTGGTGCAGCTTTTCGATTTGCCGTCCGAAAAACTGCAGCATCTCGCCGAGGATGTCCTTATAGTCCGTGTGTTGCTGCATGACAGCGGGTTTCGCGGGCGTATGCATCAGGCAGTAAGGCACTTGCAGCTTGCCGACGGTGGGAATCATGTCGGGGTCGAAGGTGCCGCCGGAGATGTCGTTGATCATGTCGGCGCCGGCCTCCACTGCGGCCTCTGACACGCTGGCCCGGTAGGTGTCGATAGAGAGGATCGCCTCGGGGTAGGTCTTGCGGATGAGCTGCACCGCCGCCACGATCCGGGAGATTTCCTCCTCTTCGGAGATTTCCAGCGCGTTCGGGCGCGTGGACATGGCCCCGATGTCGATAATGTCGCCGCCCTCGGACAGGATCTGTTCCGCCCGGTTAAGCACCGCTTCTTCTGTTCTATATTTTCCCCCGTCATAGAAGGAATCTTCCGTGACGTTGAGGATGCCCATGATGGGGGGCGTGGTTTCGGATAGTTTTCCGTTGAAATTGTACATGATATTACTTTTTGGGCCCCACACAAGGCGTAAGCCGCAGTGTGGGGTTATTAGCACTTCGTGCGTCTTGTCCCTTCGGGACTGCTTAAGGAAGTTGTTTATAAAACCACCCCGCCCTTCGGGCACCCGTCCTAAAGGAGGGGAATGGGGGTCGCCCGTAACTGCTAACTACTAACTGCTAACTGCTAACTAAAAGAGGGACAGCCTTTCGACCATCCCTCTCTATTATAATAATGTATCAGTCGTCAATTATTTCACAACCACTTTGGTGGTATAGACGCTGCCGTTTTGGGAAACCTTGAGCATGTAAACGCCGCTGTTGAGGTTAGCCACGTTCACTTGAGCGGAACCGGTGATGGTCTCGCTGTAAACTTGCTGACCAACGATGTTGAAGAGTTGGATGTTAGCCTTCTCGTCGTTGCCGAGGTTCACGGTGAAGTTGTTGGTGGCAGGATTCGGATAGACAGTGGGGTTGGTCTTCTCCAGTTCGGGAACGTTCACAATCTCGCAGTTATCGCAAGATATCTTTGCAAGAAGATAGGGATAATGGAAATATTGGTTCCACGTGCTACCGGGACGGAGATAGTCGCGGAAGAAATCTTGGCCGGTGTGGTTGACATTATCATCGGAGATGATAGTCCCATGGTTGACATCGTTGTAAATTTCCTCAGTAGGAACAACAAGATTGCCTTCGGAGTCAAAAAGACTGTAATTGGGACGGGGATCTTTGAAAAACCATCCGTAGAAAGCGGAGTGGTCTTTAATGTTACTGTCCAAAGGAACGGTATAACCACGTTTCAAGGAGTAAGTAATGTTGATGACCTTATTCGTAACGCCGTTCAAATTGATGGGTAGGACGAATTCAGAAGCACTGATATGGCCTTCCTCATCGGTTTCACCAGCATCGGCGGCAGTCAAGGGTAACTTATAGATTGTAGCGCCGGTGGTCAAATGGGTGTTTGCATCGTAGCCAACGTTATAGTATTGTACGAGAGGCGTGTTATTACTGACAGCAACCAAGTGTGTCATATTATCTTCGGAGAGGGTGGTGTTGACGGCAACGATAAGTGTGTCAACATTACCAGCGGGAACGCTATCACCGCGGAGGTAACAACCAATAATAGCAACAGAGTCAATGCTGTAGCTGTTGAGTTGGTTCAGAGCGATAGAACCTTCTTCAGCAACATCACTCCATGTGGAGTGGTTGAAATCGAATGTTTGACCCCAACCGAAAAAGACACCATGTCCCGTTCCGCCATCGGTATAATGGGTCAAACCATTGGAGTCAATAGCAACACGGGCGACATTAATGTCATCAGCACCTGGATCTTGGGCAAAATATGTCCAGATGGCATCTCCGTAGCACAACCATTGACCAGCGGCAGCGGATTTGCTGTTGACGGCAGTTTTGTGTTTGAAATCAGGCATTCCGGCGATTTTGTGAGGATCTTGTTGGAACGCTTTCGGCTGGATTTGTGCAAAGCTGAAGGAAACAACCAGCATTGCAGCAGCTAACATGTACAGTTTTTTCATTGTTTAATTGTTTTGATTATTAATAAAATTAGACTTTCCAATTAAGGCCGCAAAGATACTGTTTTTATCGTTGTCTCGGAATTTTTTTTTCATAAAAATTCTTAATAGCCGAATGTTGATAATTTTGGGGTTACATGGTTACATGGTTATAGGGTTATAGGGTTACATGGTTAAAGGGTTACACGGTTACAAGGTTAAAGAAAAAAAATCCCATAGATATTGATGTTTCAAAAAATATTGTATTTTTGCGGCGCTTTTCAAAACGATGTTCCGTGACGGGAAAGCCGGGGCTGACAGTCGATTGACAGCCTTGCCGTTGCGAAAAATCCAATGCAAGTTTTATAAAAAAATAGTGACAAGACCAAAAACAGTATGTCAGAGGTAAGCGAAAACAAACCCAGAAGAAGAAGAATTGTCAGAGGCGGTGACGCTTTGCTGGCCACTTCCAATGAGACGAAAATGAAAGGGAAAGCCCGCGTGGCGGAGAAAAACACCACCCCGCTGTTCAATGTCGTGAAAGAGGCTCCCGAAATAACCAATACTATTATGGAGAACAAGCCAGAAGCGGACGAGGTGATTCAATATGCCAACCCGCTGCCGTTGGAGGAAAAACCCCGCCAGACCCGCGGCCGCAAGCCCAAAGCCAAGCCCGCCGAAGAGCCTGCTCCCGCTCCCGAAGCCGCTCCGGCTCCCACAGAAGACAGCACTCCCGAACCCCCGAAGAAACGTCGCGGCCGTCCCAAAAAACAGCCCGTCGTCCAAGAAGAGACCCCGGTGGAAACCGTCGTGGAGGAGCCGAAAGAGGTCCCGAAAAGCTCTGTGGAGGACCGTCAGCTCAGCATGGAGGATTTATGGCAGAAAGACACCGATGCCGATTCGCAGCTGCTTCGCGATGCCGAAGAGGTGCTCTCTTCCAAGGTGATAGACACGCCTGAGGTTGCCGCTCCCAAGCCCAAACGCGGCCGCCCGAAGAAGAAAAAACCGGAGGAGGAGACGACCGAGGAGGCCCCGAAACTGATGCGGAAGCGGGAATCTTCCGACAAGGAGGAGAAACCGAAAGAGACCGTAGCATATCCGAAGCAGGGTGAGGAAGCCCCTGTCGCGCAGGCGGAAGAGGCTCCTGTCCCCTATATGGCCAACGCCCAGTACGACGGCTCCGTCATGGCCGAGGGCGTGCTCGAAATCACCAGCGAGAACTGCGGTTTCCTGCGCTCCTCCGACTACAACTACCTCTCTTCCCCCGACGACATCTACGTCTCCATGTCGCAGATCAAGCTCTTCGGTCTGAAGAACGGCGACACCGTCTTGGGTGCCATCCGTCCTCCGAAACCCGGTGAGAAATACTTCCCGCTGACCAAAATCGAGAAGATCAACGGCTGTCTGCCCGAAGAGATTCGCGACCGTATCCCATTCGATTACCTCACCCCGATGTTCCCGGACGAGAAAATCAACATCACCGGTCATCCCGGCTGCAAGCTCTCCACTCGCATCATCGACCTCTTCGCCCCCATCGGCAAGGGTCAGCGCGGACTGATCGTGGCTCAGCCGAAAACCGGTAAGACCGTGTTGCTCAAAGATATAGCCAACGCCATTGCCTACAATCATCCGGAGATCTACCTCATCATCCTGCTCATCGACGAGCGTCCCGAGGAGGTGACCGACATGCAGCGCAGTGTGAACGCCGAGGTGATTTCTTCCACCTTTGACGAACCGGCGGAACGTCACGTCAAGATTGCCAATATGGTGCTTGACAAGGCGAAACGCATGGTGGAGTGCGGTCACGATGTCTGCATCCTGCTCGACTCCATTACCCGTTTGGCTCGCGCATTCAACACGATGGCGCCGGCTTCCGGTAAGGTGCTTTCCGGCGGTGTGGAGGCCAACGCCCTGCAGAAGCCGAAACGTTTCTTCGGTGCGGCCCGTAATGTGGAGAACGGCGGTTCCCTGACCATCATCTCCACCGCCCTGATTGACACGGGTTCCCGTATGGACGAGGTGATTTTCGAGGAGTTCAAGGGCACGGGCAACATGGAGCTGCAGCTCGACCGCAAGCTCTCCAACAAGCGCATCTACCCGGCTGTCGATATCGTGGCTTCCAGCACGCGCCGCGACGACCTGCTGCAGGATGCCGCCACCCTCCAGAAAGTCTGGATTCTGCGCAACCATATCGCCGACATGACCACCATCGAGGCGATGAATTTGGTGCTCAGCAATATGCAGGATACCAAGAACAATGAGGAGTTCCTGAATTCGATGAACGGATAATTATAGTTAGCAGTTAGTAGTTAGCAGTTAGCAGTTGTTGGGGAAGTACTTTTTTAAGTTCAAGGTTCAAAGTTCAAAGTTCAAGGTTCAAGGTTCAAAGTCAAAGTCAAAAGTTGACTATGATATGTTTAAGAAGATTTCGTTCTCTATAGCCGTGTTGATGTGCCTCGCCGTTTTTTTGAGGGCGGACACCTACACGGCCTTTTTTAC
The DNA here is from genome assembly GCA_017962275.1 of Bacteroidales bacterium. Taxonomy (GTDB): domain Bacteria; phylum Bacteroidota; class Bacteroidia; order Bacteroidales; family WCHB1-69; genus F23-D06. Next base: position 17,178 of record JAGCVQ010000048.1, on the reverse strand, counting down.
GAAAGAACGTTATCGGCAGTATCTTTTGGACACCATCGGCGACCGCTATGACATTGAGGCATTGGAGTTTGTAGCCAACGAGATGTCGGAGAAGCTGAACGGTGCGATGTTGGTGGCGGTGCGGGACACCGTGTTGGTGGAGTATGCCTACGGGGAACTTCGTCTGACGGGGATGCCGCCCCGCTGCAATGTGGCTGAGAACAACCGCATCACGGAGACCACCCTTTTTGATTTGGCCTCCATCTCCAAGCAGTTCACCGCCGTGTCGGTGCTGCAGCTCTGTGCGCAAGGGAAAATCAACCTGGAAGACACCATCACGCAGTATTTTCCGGAACTTCCTTATAGCGGCGTGACTATCAAGCATTTGCTGACCCACACGTCGGGAATTCCCGAATACTTCAAGTTCAAATACACCCTCTACGGAGGTTCGGCGTTTGTGAGCAACGAGCAGCTGTTGCGGGTGTTGGAGAAGCAGAAGTATGCCAAGACCTTCGCGACGGGGTCCAAATTCGAGTATGTGAACACCAACTATGCGATTTTGGCGGCGTTGGTGGCGCAGGTGTCGGGGATGCCGTTTGAGGAGTACGTGCACGAGAACCTGTTCAAGCCGGCCGGCATGGAGAGCACCTGCTTCTTCACGGAAATCGTGGGCATCGACGCCAAGCACGGCCAAACGTACCCCGATGTGGACCCGAAATCGGAGGACGTGAACGTGAAGGCCCTGCCGTCGGAAATCCCGATTGCCATCGGGCACCGCAAGGGAGGCGTGGTTGCGAAATACGACCGTCTCAACGGCGTGCTTGGCGACAAGGGTGTCTATTCCAACGTGGAGGACATGCTTCGCTGGGCCAACGCCCTCTTCATCGACTACAAAATCCTGCCGAAAGAGTGGGTCGATCAGGCCTCCCAACGCGAGAACCAGCTGAGAGACGGCAAGTTACCCGCCAGTATCTACGGCTACGGCTACCGCATCGAAGAGAGCCCCACCCACGGCAAGTTGGTCTATCACGGCGGCCTCTGGAACGGCTTCCAGAACCTGTTCGTCTATCGCCCCTCCGACAACGTCGTCATCGTCTTCCTCAGCAACCTCTACAACAGAGCCCACGTCGGCCGCAGCAACGACATGCTCAACATCCTCGACGGGGTCCAGGAAGCGTCGGACGAAGAAGAGTTTTTGGAGTAGGCAATAGGCAAAAGTGATTTAAGATATGTGATTTAAGATATATGATTTGTCACAAGTCAAAAATCACAAGTCAAAAGGCAATAGAAATGAATGTAACGGACAGAAATGATATTATTATTAAGACATATTCCTTAAGCAGTCCCGAAGGGACAAAACGCACGAAGTGCAATTAACCCCACACAAGGCGAAGCCGCAGTGTGGGGCCTAACCCCTAACCCCCTAACCCTTGAACCACTATCCCGCCAATTACCACACCCACTGCCTCTACTGCGATGGCAAGTCCACGCTGGAGGAACATGTCCGCGAAGCGGAAAAGCAAGGGCTTTCGCAGCTCGGATTCTCGTCGCACGCGCCCGTGCCGTTCGAGAACAATTTCGCCATTTCCGAGGAGAAACTGCCGGAATACATTCGCGAAATCGAAAGTCTGAAGCCGACCACGAATGTGACGCTGCTGAAATCCTTGGAATGCGATTTCATCCCCGATATGACGGTGGATTTCGCAGAAAGACAATCTGTTAACGGCCTCGACTACATTATCGGCGGCGTGCATCTGGTCCGTCCTCCCCACGGCGAAGGCCTCTGGTTTATCGACGGTCCGAAGCAGGAAACTTACGATGAAGGACTGCGTAATCTGTTCGATAACAACATTAAATTGGCGGTCACCACCTATTGGGAGCAGACGTTCGAGATGTTAGAGACCCAGAAAATGGACATCATCGCCCATTTCGACAAAATCAAGATGCACAATCGCAACCGCTTTTTCACGGAAGATGAGAAGTGGTACAAGATACTGGCCGATAAGGCGATACAGCTCATCAAGCAGAAGGATGTCATCGTGGAGGTGAACACGCGGGGGCTGTACAAAAAGCGCAGCGACAGTTTCTATCCCTCCACCGAACTGCTGCTGAAAGCCCGCAAGGCCGACATCCCTGTCCTCATCAGCAGCGACGCCCACAAGGCCGATGAGCTGACCCTGTTCGTCCCCGAGGCATTAGAGGAGCTGCATCGCTGCGGCTACGACCACACGGCGTGGTTTGATGTCGGGAAGGGACGGTTTGTGTATTAGTAGGGACTCACAACTGTGCGTAGGGTTGTCGCAGTGCGGCAGCCCTACAATCGTTATTGCGTCGCTCTTCTGTCGCTCTTCTGTCGGACCACTGTCGCTCAACGCCGAACGAGAACCTTGGCTACAGCGTAAGAAGAACTTGGCAAGATCGTGGCTAATAGATAACTACTAACTGCTAACTTTTTTGTACTTTTGCCGCACAAAATACAATGGAAAATGGAAAACAGAGCCGCGCAATTTTTAGAACGCTACCGCGAGATTGAGGAATGGGTGCTCAATAACCTGAATGTTTCGGAGATGAAAGAGCTGGAGCAGATGCCACAGTACAAAAGCATCCGCAGCAGCTTGGCGTTCTGTCGATTGTTGCGCAACCTGCTGTCGCATTATGATTGGTCAAAGGCGGGCAATGACATGGTCATCGTCACGGATCAGGCAGTGCGGCAGGTCAACAACCTCTACTATGCGCTCAATCCCGTCACGCTGATGCGTGTGGCCATCCGTGCGGGACAGATTTTCGCGCCGTCGCCGGACGATTCGGTGCTCGCCGCTATCAAAATCATGCAGCGTAACGATTACTCCTATATTCCTATCGTGGAGAACCATCGGATTGTGGGTGTGTTCAGCACCAAAACCATTATGCGGATTGTGGCGGAAAACAATTCCGCACTTCTCTCTGAAGAGTTGAAATTCAAGGATATAGCCGGTTTTACACGATTGGTTGACGAATCAGTGGCACACTATGGTTTCATCAATCCGAACACGAACATGGAGGATGTCAGCCTGAAGTTCCAACGGTCCAAAACGCGGAAAGTGCGCCTCGATATGCTCTTCATCACGGATAATGGCCGCCCCGACGGCCTGTTACAAGGAATGATCACCCCCGTTGATCTCCTTTAACCCTCAACTCTCAACTCTAAACTCTAAACCCTCAACCCTCAACTCTCAACCCTCAACCTTCTAACCCCATTATTCTTCCCACTCCGCATAGGAAGTGTCGGTTTCGCGGAGGCGTACGCGACAGAGTTTAACCGTTTCAGGAAGCCGTCTTTTGAGTTTGTCAGCAATATAGTTCAGCAGGTTTTCCGTTGTGGGCTGGAAATCCACCACGACGATTTTCTCGAAATTCTGCTTCAGAATCTCAATGAGTTGGGGGTCGTTTTTTTCATTCAACACCAAAGCATGGTCCAATAGGGAGATAATCTCCTCATTGACAAGCCGTTTCAGGTCGCCGAAATCCATCACCATCCCGTTTTTCGGGGAAGATTCGTCGTGCAGCGGCTGTCCGGCGAGGGTGATGTCCATCTTGTAGGAATGGCCGTGGATGTTGCGGCACAGCCCGTCGTAGTTGCGCAGCGCGTGCGCCATTTCGAACGAGAATTGCTTGGTTATCTTGATAATACTCATTGCTTTACGATTTTGTAGGTGTAGATATGCTGATCGGAAGTGATGGTTAGCAGATAGATTCCGCGGGAGAAGGAGGAGATGTCCAACTGCGTGTTGTCGCCGTCCATAGTCTGTTGCCATAACACTTTGCCCGTCATGTCAGCGATCTCGATGGTTTTGATATCGAGTTGGTTATAAGAGGGTTCTATTTGGATGTGGGAAGTGGCGGGGTTGGGGTAAACGCGCCAGCAGTTTTGGTCGGGGAGGGAGGAGAGGCTGGTGCTGAACGGACTCGCGTCGTTGCCGAAAACCTTTTCCGCCAGTTCGGGGTAGTCGATGAAGGGGTTGCGGTTGTGCTGGATCTGATAGACGGCGTTGTTGCGGTCGATCTCCTTCTGGCTCACGGGATCGAGGGCGGCCCATTGGAGCAGCAGCGTTTTCGCCCACGGCTTGAGGTCGCCGCCGCTGAAATTGGACTGCGTCTCCACCCCGAGGTTCTTGTCCTTATAGCAGGTGGCCATGTAGAAGTAGGTTCTGGCAAAGTCCCCTTTGAAACTGTCGATGGGCTCGAACACCTGTCCGGAGTAGCCGGAGATGTTGGAGGTGCCCACCTTGGAGCCGTTGGTGCTCGTCCAGGTCGCGTTTATCACCGTGCCGATGGGCAGGTTGCCGCGCTTGGAGTTGACAAATCCGTCGGTGGGGTAGAGGTGGTAGAGGTCGGTGTACATCGGGGCCACGCTGCCGCCGAACCAGCTTTTGGGCACCGAGTGCTCGCGGTTGTAGCAGTCGCCCTCGCCGGAGTAGTTTCCGCACTGGTCGCTGCCGAAGGTGAAGTAGTAGGCGGGGGTGCCGCCGGGACGGTCGGAGTAGATATCCCACACCTTGCCGTTGTCGGGACGCACGTCGGTGGTGTAGAACGATTGCCATAACTCGCTGTAAGAGACGGAAGTGTGCGTCTTGATGATGTTGTACAAGGCCGTTCGCAGTTCTTCCCCGCTCTTGTTTTCGGCGGCGGCGTAATAACCGGCAGGGACCTGGGCGCGGGTGAAGGTCGCGGCGAACAGGCACAATAACAACAATATCGTTAACCGTATGTTTCTCATCTTACACATGGGTAATCTTGTAAATCATCTCCTTCAGCAGCTCGGCATCGTCGTTGCTGGAATCCACGCCCTTGCATTTCAGATCGTATTCCCGCAGGATGGAGATGATCCGGGTCAGCTGCGGCATGGTGTGGTTGTTGGCAAAACCCACGTTACGGGCCATAATGCTTGGAGGCAGGTTGCCGAATATGGTCCGCAGGGCGTCGTTGCTCTTGTCGGGGGAGAGGTGGTAGCGGATCATCTTGTGGTAGAAGGCGTAGAGCATGGTGATGGTCCGGATATTGGGGTTCTCCTTCAGATGCAGCGTGAAGTTGAGCATGATATTGTACGCTTTCGACAAGTTCCGGCTGCCGAGGGCCTCCTGAAGCTCGAAAATGTTGTACTCCTTGCTGATGCCGATGTACTTTTCCACAATCTCGGGCGTGATTTCGCTGCCTTTCGGGAGCACCACCTGCAGTTTCTGGAATTCGGTGAAGATGCGCGACAGGTCGTTGCCGATATGCTCACCCAGCACGGCGGCGGTCTGCGGACTCAGCTTGAACTGGAAGGTCTGCTCCGCTAAGTTCTGAATCCACGCGTTGAGGTTCCAGTCCTTCACCCCTTCGGAATGGAAAACCACCCCGTGGGAGGCGTAGGCTTTCGTCTGCGCGGCCTTCAGCGTGCCGTATTTGTAGCACACGATGAAGATGGTCTGTGGACTGGGATTCTGAACGTATGCATCCAACAACTCAATGTGTTTCAGCTCTTTGGCCTCCTTCAGAATGACCACGCGGTAGGGGCTGCCGAAGGGGAACTGCTTGGCGTTGGCCAGCACCATATCGGGCTCCGTGTCCTTGCCGTAGAGCACCACCTGGTTGAAGTCGCGCTCATCGGGTTCCAAGATGCTCTCCTCGAACATCTTGCAGAGCCGGTCGATGAAGAACGGTTCCTCGCCGTGCAGCAGATAGACGGGCGCGAACTGCTTCTGCTGGATTTGCGCCACTAAATCGCTGTAACTGATTGAGTTGCTACTGGTTTTCTTAGCCGCCATAACGTTGGTTCACCGTTAAAAATAGTGTTCCGCCACTTGGTAAATTGCCTTCTCGTCGGGCTCGTACAGGCCCTTGACGTTGGTGAGGATGAAGTCGGCGATATTGTGACGACGGTAGCTTTCGGGAATCTTGCCCGGACTGTCGAGGATGATGTCGAAGGTTTCGGGGTGGATGCCCACCTCCAGGTCGGTGGCGTAGCTGGTGAAATGGTGCAGAAAGTCATCGACTTTATTCACTAATGCGTTGCCGAGGGCGGCGGCGGTTTCAATTTTCGGTTCGTTCATAATCATTGTTTTTGAGCCGGCAAAGATAGTATTTTTCGAGGTTCCCTATTGGTTCACGATCTTCCGCATCACGGTTCCCTCTTTCGTCTCACAGCTGAGGATGAAGACCCCTTGCGAAGGCAGCGTCAGCTCCAACGTCTCCTTGTTCGGAATGATCTCTTTCAACAGGGTGCCGTCCGCTGAAAAGAGCCGCACGACGGCGGGGATTTCCTGCTCGAAACGCACCGTGCATTGTCCGTGCGCCGGGTTGGGATAGACCTGCAGTTTGTCGGCGGTGAGGGTCTGAACCCCCGTGTGGACGGGCAAGGTGTCGGTATGGAACGTCGTCATAGCCCAGTCACCGGCAAGTTCGTGGGCGCACACGCAGTGGACATAGATGTCGTAGTAGGTGTCGGGCTGCAGGTTGGACAGGTGCAGGAAGCTCTCGGCGGTCTCGACTAAAGTGCCGCTGCCTTGGGCAAACCCTTGCACGCCGTATTCCGCCTCGAAATAGTACGGGTCGCCTTCAAAGCCCCATCCCAACGTGGCGTGTGTAGTGTCCACATCGATGAGGTGCAGATTGAAAGCGGCGCTGCAGGTGTCCGGTTCATGTCCCCAAAGTTGCAGGTTGTCGAGGTAAAGTGCCGAACCCTGTTGCGGGTTGGTGTTGGCGGAGGAGAACAGGAAGATAATCATCGAATCGGGAATGTCGTAAGAGGCGGAGGGCACGATGTCGGCCAACGAAGTATAAACCACCTCGAAGGGAGTGTATTCAGCCGTGTCGGTCAGATCCACCGTGAAACCGGCTCCCACCACTCTGCGCTGGTGCGTCTCGGGGTTGTATTTGGTTCCGACCAGCAGAACGCCGCCGTTGTCGCCGCTGTCCGCAGAAGTGTATTTGTAATGGCCGGTCAGCCGGGTGGGGACCAGACCGTTCAAATCGATTCCGCCTTCAACGAGGTTGCTCAGGTTCAAGGTGTCCAAGACGGACATCAGATCGGATATGTCGTCGAAATTGTCGGCGAGATCTAACATCAGGGGTAAAAAGGTATCCAGGTTCACCTCAGCCGTGGACAGGACAGTGGGGAAGACCATGGAGGTTATCGTGGGGTCTAGTGAGGCTTGGAAGAGGTTGTAAATCACGGAGCTGAGAATGTCAGAGAGCATGAAACTCTGCATCTTGAGCGCATGGGAACCTTCATATACGTTGCTGGTCTCGTTGGAGACTTTCAGCAGCGGGATGTCGGTGTTCACATTGAAGTTGATGCCGTTGTAGGCGAAAGTCTCATTCACAGGATAAGACAGATAGTTCCATCCTGTGGGGTAGGTATAGCTGCCGTATATGGACAGGGGGACGATAACCACAGTGACGCTGTATCCACTGCCGTTCGACCATTGTTCGAAATTGCCGTTGGGCACGGTGATGGTGGTGTCTTGAACCTGGGCGGTCAACCTCGGTGAAACGAAGAGACACAATACCAAAAGCAAAGTAGAAAGCTGTTTCATTATTGTATGAATTTGAAAATGCAAAAATACAAAAAAAGCCGCAACTTTTCAGCTGCGGCTTAAATCATTAACTTTCGTTTGAAAACTACGCGATGGCGATGTTGCGGGAGAGTTTCTGCTCCTCTTTCTGCACTCTCGGCAGGGTGACGGTCAGGATGCCGTTCTCCACCTTGGCTTCGATGTGTTCTTTGTCCACGTCCTCGGGCAGCGTATAGACTTGCTCGTAGTTGGTGTAGGAGAACTCGCGGCGCAGATAGTGGTGCTTTTTCTCAGCCTCTTTGTGTTCCATCTTGTTCTCGATGGCGACATTCAGGTTGCCTTCGTCGTTGATGCTCACGCGGCAGAATTCCTTCTTGATGCCGGGTGCGGCCACCTCCATGGTGTAGGCCTTTTCATCTTCCCTAACATTAACAGCTGGAGCTGTAGTGTTGTTGCGCGGCATGATGTCGCTGTTCAAGAAATCTTCAAACATGGTCGGAAACCAACTGTTTCTAAACATAACGGGTAGCATAATGAACTCCTTTCTTTTATTGTTAGACTTTTGATTTTTTTCATTCCTCGTCGCCTCCGCTCTCGCATCAGCGACGTGCTTTATAATGCAAGCGGCGTGCCAATCCGGTTTCCGTGCCATATTCCCGGCAAGATGGACAAATTGTCCACTTTTTGTGACAGGATGGCGGGATTTGTGACATATTTTCGCGTCAGGGAGACAAAGGGATTCGAAACGTGTAACTTTTTTTCCCACAGTACGTAAAACTCCATGAATTTTTATATTTTTGCGAGTTTCAAAAAAGAAGACATAAATGGGTTTATTTTCACTGTTTACTAAGGAAATAGCTATAGACTTGGGCACCGCGAACACCGTCATTTTGCACGACAACAAGGTGGTGGTTGACGAGCCTTCTATCATTGCCATCGATTCCCGCACCAAATCCGTGGTGGCCGTGGGTAAGAAAGCTTTGATGATGGAGGGCAAAACCTCCGGTGAGATTTACACGGTCCGCCCGTTGCGCAACGGTGTCATCGCCGACTTCCAGCCCACAGAGCTGATGTTGCGTGAATTCATCAAGATGACCAACACCAAACATTCGCTGATCACGCCGGCCATGAAGATGGTGATCTGTATCCCTTCGGGTATTACCGAGGTGGAGGAACGTGCTGTGCGTGAATCTGCGGAACAGGCAGGCGCCAAGGAAGTCCGCTTAATTTACGAACCGATGGCAGCGGCTATCGGTAGCGGTATCGACGTGCTTGGCTCCAACGGCAACATGATCATCGACATCGGTGGCGGTACCAGCGAGGTGGCCGTCATCGCCCTCGGCTGTATCGCCTCCAAGAAGTCCGTGCAGGTGGCCGGTGACCGGCTCAACACCGACATCAAGGAGTTCATGCGCCGTGAGCACAACCTCGACATCGGTATCCCGACTGCCGAGCAGATCAAGATCAATGTGGGTGCGGCCATCACGCAGCTTGACAACCCGCCCGCCGACTACGAAGTCTATGGTCGCGACCTGGTGCACGGCATTCCCCGCAGCATCATGATCAACTATCAGGAGGTGGCCACCGCGCTCAACAACTCCATCAACGCCATCGAGGATGCGGTGATGCAGGCCTTGAACGTGACCCCGCCCGAGCTGTCCGCCGATATCTTCAAGACGGGTATCTATCTTGCCGGCGGCGGTTCACTGCTGCGCGGTCTGGACAAGCGTATCAACAAGATCACGCAATTGCCCGTGCATGTCGTGGAGGATCCGCTCCGCGCCGTTGCCCGCGGTACCGCCATCGCGCTGAAGAACTTGGAGAAGTTCGAGTCGCTGACGAAGTATTAGGATGGTTTAGGGTTTATGGATTATGGTTTAGGGGATTTGGAACCCCTAAACCCTAAACTCTAAACTCTAAACTCTCAACTCTCAACTCTCAACCATATAAGGGATATTCCAAACAATATTCCTTATTTTTTTATCAATATGAAGAATAAGAAACCTTTATACATTGTTTTGTGGTTTTGTTTGCTGATGCCGATGATTATATGGGCGCAGCAAGATTCGGCGCGTTACCGTTTCTGTCCGTCGGCGCCGGTGGCGAAAGACCATGAGGGGAACCTCTACCGCACGGTGCAGATCGGGTCGCAGTGCTGGATGGCGGAGAACATGCGGTGCACGACATCCCCGTCGGGACACCGGTGGCACCGCAATCCCCGTTTCTCCGCTTCGCAGCCGGAGTACGCTCCTTATTACGCCAATGCGACCGACCTTCGGCACGGAAATCTGTACAATTGGGCGGCGGCCATGGATATGTCCAATCACCAGAACAGCAGCAAGGCGGTTACGGGGCCGGTGCGCGGCATCTGTCCCGAAGGCTGGCGGTTGCCCAACAACGAGGATTGGGACCGGCTGTTCAGCACGTTGGGCGGGCACAAGGTGGCCGGCGAGAAGATGAAGGAGCCCTCGCACATGTGGGATCCCTACTACTCCATCCTGCGCGACCAGACGGGTTTCGACGCCCTCCCTGCCGGCACCTACACGGAAAGCGGGAATCAGGCCTACGGGCTGCAGACCTACTTCTGGTGCGCCGACAACTTCAGCCGCAATGAAGCCTGGTGCTGCATCCTCTACGACTACAAGAACGACGGCTACAGCTATTTGGATTACAAATGCTACGGGCATTCGGTGAGGTGCGTGAAGGAGAATTAGCAGTTAGTCGTTAGCAGTTAGACAGCATGATAGATAGCTGATGGCATACTATTGCCTCGTAGTACCCATAGTGATGCCATAGTGTACCCATACTGATGCCATACTCTTGCCATACTTAAGAGTATGGCATCACTATGGCATCAGTATGGCAACAGTATGGCATCTCCATGCGAAAGGCGAAAGAACACCTTGCCTTTGTGGGTGCGGGGTGGTTCGCACGCCATAGGTGTGCGGGGAAACGTATGAGAATCAGTAATACCGTATCTTGCAGCGGCTGCACAGTTTCCCTTTCTCGTAACGGTGCGTCCAGTTGCCGTGTCGGTCGTAGCGGTAGCTGAACAGCGTTTTGTCATAGTCAAACGTGTCCAACCGCTTTGAGCAGCAGCTGCCAAGTTCGTCACCTTGGGCGTTGAGCACCGTAGCATTCAGAAAACCAAAACCCTGATATTCGTAATAAACGTTGCGCTCGTCATCATAAACGTTGACTTGGCAGTGACTTACGGTATAACCGTCGTCGGAATCAATCCACAATACCTCACGACCAAGACTATCATATTGAAATATTCTGCATCCTGCCCGAAAAATGGCTAAACGTTGTCCTTCGGGGGAAAGGACCACGCGATAACTGGATGTGGCCAAGGCAACAGTATCACATCCTGCCGCAAGCGAATTCCAAACTCGACCTTCAAAATGGAGTTCCTGACAATGACAGGGGTCTGAAAAACGATAAAGCGTGACACTCTGAAGCGTGTCGTTGCAATAAACAACCTCCCGTGAAACGTGGCCTTGGGCGTATTCGTAATGCTCGTCAACGTAAACTTTGTGACCATTTTGACGGATTAGATGATGCTGAAAACGAGCAATGGTGTTGTCGGGATTAAGGCTTATTTCCACTTTCTCCTTATCAACATCATTGATTGTCAGTTTTTTGACCCGTCCATTGGGATTCCGCCAGTAGTAAATGTAAACATTGGACCTGACAAGTTCATCCTTCAAGGGTGTCCGGCGCGGTTCACGGTTCAGACTCTGCTCCATCAAGCGCAAATCTTCCGCAATCGAATCGCCACGGTTGCGCAAATAGACCTGAATACCTGTCACACTGTCGGCAACAAACGGAAGATGGAGAAACGCCTCGTTTTCTTTTTCCGACCAAGTGTCCACTCCACTATCGCACGAATAACGCCACTCATACTCCCACCTTTCTTTTTCTTCTTGCCGACTTTTCTCCTGTTTTTTAACCCATCGTTCCTCCTTTTGCCGTTCTTTTCGCAGCATTTGCTGATAGTTCACCTTTTCCCCTCTGACATAATGATAATAGCAGCGCAAAATCACGCCCGACATATCATCCGGATGGTGGATTCCCTGTTCATCGAAATAGGTCGCCAGACGGGAATCTGCCCAAAGCCCCCAGTTGTTGCGTATCCACATGCCCAATGCGAAATGTGTCCGCGACAAGAAATCTTTCTCTTCCAACGACCGTATCAACTCCTTGTTTTCCGGTGTCAAAATGGAATCCAGTTGCCGCATACAATCGGGCAAATCCACCGGAATATACACGGTTACTGACGAATCCGCTTGTTGGTCAGCATTTTGTGCCGAGCCAAACATTGGAATGATCATCACGAAAAGCAGCACCGCCCAAAAGTTGACAGTGAGAAGATGCTTGTGAGATTTCGGAATAGGGGTCATCTGCAAAGAATTATAACGGCAAAAGAACAGAGGACTTCTATTATTCACTTCTTCGAGTTGCCGCCGACCTTGATGCGAAGTCCGTCAAACATCAAGACAGGCAAACAACGTTGCAAAATTACAACATTATCCATATATAGGACGCAAACAACGCAAGAAGTTGCAGCTTGTCTTGATTATTTTGTTCTTTTTTATTTCTTCGTTGATTTGAAATTGTCTTGTAATATATTGATTTACAAATATATATGTTCAATTTTTTTGACTTTTTGATTTGAGATTGTGCGCTGCGGAGCGTGTTGGAAACACGCAATTTTAATAACCCCACACTGCGCTCCACTTCGTTTCGCTGATGTGGGGTTATTAGGATATCGTGCCTTCGGCACGAGAAGCCCATGTTCTAATTTCTTAAAAAACATTATTACATTAACCTATGGTTACGCATGCGGAAATCTTTGGGAGAGCAACCCTCGTGACGCTTGAAGAAGGTGCCGAAATGGCTCTGGTTCTGGAAGCCGAGGCGGTCTGCGATTTGTTGAATGGGTGTTGCTGAAGCGGACAGCATCACTTTGGCTCGTTGCACGAGTGCCCGTTCGATACAAGAGCTGGCTGTGAAACCCAGCGTCTGCTTGACCGTATTCGCCACGTAGCGCGTGGTGAGACACATCTTGGAGGCGTACCAGTCAAGGGAGTGGTGTTGGTGACAATTGCCATCGACCAGTACAAGGAATTGACCTGTTATCTCTTCACTACGGGGAATTTGCGCCTGCGTAGGTTCATCTTCATAACAATCAGAAAGACAGAATATCAACGAGTTGAGGAGATATAATGCCGCTTTGCGATTTTTATCCTCCATCATTTCTCGTATCAATTCCATATAATGTGCCATCTCTCGTGTTTTTCTCTCACTCATTTGCCAAGTGGGATGCATATACACGTGTGCGAGTTGCGACAGCGAGAATGGAGAAGTCAATTCTTTAGCCATTTTGGGTGAAAACGATAGGATATACATTTCCACAGTAGTGGCGGATGGTTCCGGACGCTTCAGCAAAAAGTCCGGTGAAGTGAAATAACCGCTGTTGGCTGATAATTCATTGACCTTGTTATTGATATTCACCTTACAAGTACCGGCAGTTATCACCTGTAAAGTATAGGTGGCAGGGAAATAGTGTTCGGGAACAATATCCTCTATCCGTCCGGAAAATTTCATAACACTAAAATCCTCCACTATAGTATCCCCTGGGATAAAAGCCCGCCATTTGAATTGTGAGAAATCAACAGTTTCAAGTTTGTTTTGTATTTCCATACTCAATTAGTTCAAGGTTCAAGTTTCAGATTAAAACAATTTGGGTGCAAAAATACAACAATTTCAATATGCACTAATTGATTTTAGTAGAATTAGAACAATTTTCCTATTATTCAGGAATATTATTTGTTTAACCAACATCGTTATTTTGGAGCAATTATAAATCACAAGGTCTTTTGTTTATTAAATAATCTTCAAAATAGAACAATTATGAAAATCTTATTCGTCATCGACAGTTTTTACACGACCAACAATGGTACGTCTATTTCCGCCCAGCGTTTTGCGGGGGAACTTCGTCGCCGTGGCCACGAAGTGAAAGCATTGTGTTGGGACAGCCCGACCAACTCTTCGGCCGAAAATCTGACAGACGGTGATTTCCGTACGGCGAAATTCCACATGCCCGTTTTCCAACCGCTGATGAACAAACACGATTTCAGTTTCGCGTACAACGATACCGCCATCGTGCATGCTGCGTGTGACTGGGCAGACATTGTGCACATCTTCGTGCCTTTCGGTATTTCAATGGAGGCTGTCAAATACTGCAATCGGATAGGGAAACCTGTCACGGCAGCCTTCCATATACAGCCGGAAAATATGACTTCATCGGTCAGCATGGGAAAAGTGAAGTGGTTTAACGAACTGTTCTACCGCTCTTTCCGCAAGAACATTTACAACCGTGTGCGTCATGTACACGTTCCTTCAAGATTTATGGGCGATATGATTGCAGAGCGCGGCTATACGGCCAAGATTTATCCCATCTCCAACGGTATTCAAGAGGCGTTTATGGATGCGGGGGAAAGAAAAGCAAAGGGTGAATGGGTGCAGACGAAGGGTAAGGACTCCCTAATAAAGATTATGATGATTGGACGTTTGAGTCAGGAGAAACGTCAGGATGTGATTATCAACGCTGTTAAATACAGCAAATATGCCGATCGTATTCAACTGGTGTTCGCAGGACGAGGACCCGAGTACGATAATTATGTAGAACTTGGAAAAGACCTCAAACATCAGCCGCAGTTTGTGTACGTAGGACGAAACGAGTTGATTGAGCATCTGTTGGAGACGGATTTATACGTCCACGCATCGGATATGGAGAGCGAAGCAATCAGTTGCATCGAGGCGTTTGCCACAGGTCTCGTTCCCATTATCGCCAACAGCCACGTGAGTGCCACGCCTCAGTTTGCTTTGGACGGTCGCAGTCTGTTTATGCCTGGTGACCCGAAAGACTTGGCGCGTGCCATTGATTACTGGCTTGACCATCCCGAAGAGAAAGCCCGTATGGAAGAGCAATACCGTCAATTCGGTCGCCAATACAGCCTTGCCTCGTCCGTGGCGAAGTTTGAACAGATGTTGGACGCAGAGATGCAAGAACAACGGAATGTCGATTCTCAGCTTCCCACACCTGCTGTAAAACCCCGTCGAAACCTATTGCGCAGAGTGGCAGCCCTTTGGTCAATGCTAACGTTTGTATGTCTTTCGTTGCTTGCACAGGAAAAGGTTGAGTATCTTCCCTACGGCAAGATGGATTCCTGGACGGTGCGATACATCAAGGAGTCTGCCTTGTTGGGTGGCAAGACCCGCGCCTTGTATGTCATCGCCAAGACTGACACCATCCGTCAAAACAAACCGTACCCGTACGGGAAGAACGGTTCGCCGTGGGGGACGAGCAATCTGCAAATATCTTCCGGTTGCCAAGAGCCTTATACGGGATGCACGGGCAACGTGGTGTGGGTGGATAATATACGGTTGGTGTATTGACGGGGATATAACGAAAAAAGAGCATCAATTGATGCTCTTTTTCGTTGGCGGACCGGACGAGACTCGATTATCCGTTATCACCCATATTGTGCAGCTGTTTGTATTCATTTAATTACCTTGCAAATCAATGAATGCCAGCAAAATACGCACAATTAGTTAAATGAACACACGGTGTATGGGTTAGCAGGATGATGCCTTCTTATTGTTTCGGTGCATTTTTTTAGGGGGAAAAATGCACGGAGGAGTTTTGGGCTGATTTGATTAGTTTTTCAAAGCCGTTGCGTTTTGTGACGACTTTTTGTATATTTGCCGCGTCTTTATTATTTTCATTAAAAAACACCAAAATGAAGAGAGTATTTTCTATTGTCGTAATCAGCTGCATGGTTGCCTTTTCCGGCCTTTTCTCCTCCTGCAAGCAGCAAGAAGAGGGTGAATGGATGTACTATATCCGACTGGATTCCAGTACAGACGGCAATGTAGCGCAGGACCTTTTCTTTAGTATCATCGAACCTTCCATGTTAAATGTCATGAAAAACGATGCTGACCGCTACACAGAATACGGCCAAATGTTATATTTTAACGGTGGGGAATCTGCTGCGCTCAACCGAGCCAAGAAATCTTTCAAAAAGGCTTACAAAGCACTCGAGAACAGTCCAGAAGGTGCCGCTAATGTTTCCGGCACAGGTGTCAAGGTTAATCTCTGCCGCTATCATGGTGGAGATTACTATGGAGATGTGATGGACAGCTATACGTTCTAAAAACGAATCGCCAACTAACCAACGCAAGAAGCCTGGGTTTCCCCAGGCTTCTTGCGTTATCTTACCAATGGCAAGATACCATTTTCAGAATCATTCAAGCAATTTCCTCCCCTCTTCTGTGAGCACATACCGCTGCGTTGGACTGTTGGGCGAATCGGGCTGCGTCATTGCCAGTACGCCAATTTCCACAAGAGATAGTATGTGTCTTCTACGATTTATTGACTGGTTTGTTAAACCAATTTTATTCATAATCTCCTGTGCTGTTCGTGGAACAGAACAGAAACTGATAATATCTTTCTGGGATGTTGTTAATTGAAGCGTATTTACTTGGTTACTTACTTGGTTACTTACTTGGTTACTTACTTGGTTACTTACTTGGTTACTTACTTGGTTACTTACTTGGTTACCACTTGATGACTGCTTGGTTACTGTCGGTTCATACTCCATTGAATAAATGGTAGTTATGAAGTGGCTGGAAGAGGACTTAAACACAAACATTTTGTCTCAGTGCAAGAATTATTTTAGAAATCTTGGGTTCTAAATCGTTTCTTGAGTGTTTTGTTGCAATATTGCTATCAGTTGATTATATGTCAAAATCGGGATACCTTTATGTTCATTAAGGTCAATGAGATCGTTGTCGCCACTGACAATGTAATCTACAGGAACGCTTTCGGCCATGGACAACAGATAGAGATCCTTGATGTCACGGATTGGCGAAATAGCATCAACAGTTATGTCAGTGAAAAAACAGACATCGTAAACCATCTCGAAAAAATGATTTCGAGTTTTCTTAGGGATGATTGTGTCAAATTTAGGACGTGAAATAACCATGCGGATTTCATCTAGCAGCTGTTCACAAACATACACCTCCACATCATGTCGGCAAAGCACATGTTTGATGGATGAAAGGCGCTTGCCAATCATGAAGGAAATCCAAAGGTTGGTATCGAATAGAATTTTCATTTCCCGTAACGTACTGCGTTCACTTCATCTGCAATTTCCTCATCGGTCATTTCTGGGTTTTTCGGACACGATTCAATAAAACGTTCCACAGAAGAGCGACGTGTGCGAACTAACCAACCCATCCGTGCGGCCAATGCCTCGAAAAAACTGTAATCTGTTGAGGGAATGGATAATACAATGTCTTCCATCTTTTTTTGTTTTTAATTGTTATACATTTTTGAACATGGCAGGGGATTATGTATAGCTACCATATTAGATGATGCAAAAATACATTTTTTTCAATCCGCATCGTGTTTGTATGGCCGTCGCAATGCGGCAGCCCTACAGGTGATATAACGAAAAAAGGAGAAACTTCCGTTTCTCCTCTTGTTTGCGGACCGGACGAGACTCGAACTCGCGACCCCATGCGTGACAGGCATGTATTCTAACCAAACTGAACTACCGATCCGTTTGTCGTTTTGACGGCGCAAAAATACACT
>JAGCVQ010000047.1 GCA_017962275.1 Bacteroidales bacterium | reverse complement strand
TCGCGAAAGGCACCTTCATGGACATGATGTACAGTCCCGACGCCTTGAAGGCCGCCATGGATCTGATGGAAGCCGATCCGAGCAAGCTCATCCACCGAAACTCCTTCAACATCACGGCTATGAGCTTCGAGCCTGAGATGATTTTCAACGAAATCAAGAAGCACATCCCCGACTTCCAGATGGAGTACCAATACGACGAGCTGCGTCAGACCATCGCCGATTCCTGGCCGAACCAGATGGACGACCACTGCGCCCGCGAGGAGTGGGGTTTCAAACCGCAATACGACCTCGCCTCCATGACCGTCGATATGATCAAGGTGCTGAGAACGAAGAACCTGTAATCGATTATAATACGATGTTTCATCGCCCCTGCCGATGTGAACGGCGGGGGCGATTTTTTATCCTTGAACGGTCCCGTTAGAGACAAGAGCTCGGTAGAGAATAGAGGTAGCTAAGACCGGATGGACCCATTAGGCGCAAACGGTCTTTGGATAAAGCAAGGCGCAGCGGTCGATGATGGTTTTGGCGAAATCGAAACCTTGGTCACAAACTTTCTTCCCTCTTGCCCCATCATACCCCATGTACAAGTGCATGGTGTCATAACCACCGACAATGGCAGCCAACAGTTTTTTGTCACGTTTTGCAGCAGCCTCCTTATATTTCTCAATGGAAGGACGGCTATTGCCTCTGGGAATATCCAGCACGGCATCCATGGCGACCAGACAACCGCACCACAGAATGTTGCCCGCCGTCTTGACGTACTTGTTGTCCGTGTAGATTTTCAGTTTCGGATCATAGTTCGCGTTCTTAATGATCTCTTTTGCGTTGGCCACATATCTTCTGGCCTCTTCTATTGGATTCTTCTGTTCCATAGTTTTGATGTTTTTTTGATACTAAATTTTGTTTTTGTATAACTCATGGTACAAAATATTAGTTAATAAATTCGTTTCGTTTCACGGTGCAAAAATACAACAAAAAAGGCCTCTTGTCAAGACCTTTCCGCACTTTTTTCTATTTCTCGTCCCTCTCCTCCTTCATCTCTCTGATACTCTTCACCTTATCTCGAAGAGATAAGGCCTCGGTAACCCCACACAAGCGAAGCGCAGTGTGGGGTCAGTACACCATCCCCTCCATCACCCTCATAATCTGCGTGTTCAGGTCGCAGAGGAGGCCATAGACTTCCGTGTGGCGGAGGCGCAGGGCCATGAAGGTGGTGCCGAGCTTGCGCAAGGAACGCTTGTAGTTCGAGTTCAGGATGCCGATGATGCCGGCCAAGACGATGTAAACCAGTCCGATCCAGAAATGGTGGGTGAGCAGACTGACTGTCACCAACAGGATGATATACCATATCGGGAAGGCGGCGAGGGTGCCGATGGCGTACTGGAAAGTGGAGTGCATCATCGGATCTTTGATCTTGTGGGTGAGCCGCTGCGTGATGAAGTCCGGCAGGAAGTTGTTGAGGTAGCCGAACAGGAATATGGGCAGCGTGATCAGCATCAAGACGATGCGGAGTATCAATTTCGGCCAGGAAATCGGGCGGTTGATCACCCAATGGTGAAGACCGGTTTTCTGCAACAACCCCGTGTATTGGCGCGTGTCGTCCATCAATGCGGTGAAGCCGTTGGGATTCTCGTCCCGCATCTGCCGGATGGCGGCGATGATGGTCATGGCGGCATCCTTCTGGTTGGGCAGGAACCGCGGCCGAAGCCCTTTATGCTTCAGCAACGGCTCGCTCATAATGTGCGTAAGCGCCTCTATCTCATTATAATACTCGGGAATGTCAATATCCGGAGTCATCTCCTTGACACGGGCGCGGGCCTTCTCGTTGAGGGCCAGATACGCCTGGTTGGGAGATTCTTTGTACATCTCGAAAAATTCGTCGTACGTGAACGGTTTCCCGCAGGTGACCATCAGGTCGCTCTGGAAGTTGAAGTAATTGGAATAGTGGATGTTGAGCGGGAGAATCTGCACCCCGAGCTTGAAGTCGTTCATCTCCTCGGCAGCGAACGCGATGCGGCTGAACCCTTTCTTGAAGGTGCTCAAGTAATGTCCGTGCTGGTGTCCGGCCTCGGGGAAAATGACCAGCGTACCGCCCTTCTTCAGCACCTTCGCGGCGCGGTTGAAGATGGCCAAGTCCTTCTTGATGTCGTCACGACCGCCGTCGCGGTTGCGATAGACCGGCAATATCTTCAGGAAACGCAAAATCCTTGCCACCATGTCCTTCTTGAAGATGTCGCCCCGCGCAATGAAAACCGGCTGCCGGCCGTCCTTGTACATCGTGTGCAGAATCGCCATCGCGTCCATCATGCCGTTCTGGTGGTTGGCAATCACGAACGTCGGCGTCCCTTTCGGCGGGATATTCTCGCGGTTGACGATGTAGAAGTTGCGGTAATAGACATTGTTATGCGCCGCACAGAGGTACTTCATGTACAGGTCGTACCACCACGAGTGTTTGTCTATGTCTTCGAAGGATATCATGGGGTTAGAGGGTTACACGGTTACACGGTTAGAGGGTTATTCGATCACGTCGATCTCATCGACAATGTTCTTGGCGCCGGCGAATTTATCCACGATGAAGAGGAAGTAGCGGGCGTCGAGGGAGATGTTGCGGCAACGATCGACATCGTACCAGATGTCGCTCATGGTGCCTTCCCACACGCGGTCGAAGTTGGTGCCGATGAGCTGACCGTAACCGTTGATGACCGGACTGCCGGAATTGCCGCCCGTGGTGTGGTTGCTGGCGATGAAGGCCACCGGCAACTTGCCGTCCTTGTTGGCATAACGACCGTAATCCTTCTTCTCCCACAGCTCCTTCAGCTTCGGATGCACTTGATAATCATACACATCGGGATTCTCTTTCTCCATGATGCCGTCAAGCGTCGTATAATAGACATAGTCGGTGCCGTCGGCGGGCTGGAAACCCTTCACCTGACCGTAAGTCACGCGCATGGTGAGGTTGGCGTCGGGATAGAAGGCCTTGTCTTTGTCCTTCTCCATCAACGCTTTGACGTAGGTACGGTAATATTGGTCGAGCGCGGTGTTCTCGGCACGGTATTTCGTCACGGCGTTACGGTACTGGTCGAACAGTGCGGAATAGAGCACGATCATCTCGTTGCTGGTGGTGGTCTTCAAGATCTGCTGGGGCGTGGCTTTGGCGATAAAGTCGCGATATTTCTGACCATCTTGGAAATAAGGGGCTTTCTTCGCGCTGTTGTCCCACAACGCCGTCATCATCTGACGCACAACAGGCTCACTCTGCACATATTTCTTCAATGCCGCAGGGATATTCTCCGGCTTCTCATGCGTGAAATAGTAGGTCATCAGTTCCACAAAGCACTCTTTGTCAATCACTTCCATATACTCCTCACGGAAACGTTTGTCGGCATCCTGCAGTTTGGTCCGCACCTCGCGGTTAATTTCCATATTCTGATGCAGTTTGCTCATGTAAGGATACACCACCTCCTCCATCAGCTCCACGCCGAAGAGATATTCATTAATATAGGTAACTACTTGCAGGTTGTTGTTATAGCTCTCATAGACTTTCTTCATATCCTGCAACAGCGTGCCGTACTGCGCCTTGCGTTGCGGATCGGCATTCACCCATTTCTGGAATTCAGCTTCCTGGGCCTGTTTCTTGCCGATGACATCGCACTCGCGAATGCCCTTGCTCTCGCCCTGCCACTTCTTCCAACCGTTGGAGATGCCGTTGGCCTTGGCGGAGTACATCAAACGGATACGCGGGTCGAGGTTCATCTGCTTCTTCATCGCATCCAAGCGGATGGTGCGGGCCTGTATCGCGATGGGATTCTGGATGTTGGCCACCGCGTTCACACCGTCGGAGATGAGGAACTGCTTCGTGGTGCCGGGGTAACCGAACACCAACGTGAAGTCGTTCTCCTGCACGCCCTTGATGGAGACGGGGAAGTACTGCTTCGGCTTCATCGGGATGTTGTCCTTGCTGTATTCCGCGGGCTTGCCGTCCTTGCCGGTGTAGATGCGGTAGAGCGAGAAGTCGCCGGTATGGCGCGGCCACATCCAGTTGTCGCTGTCACCACCGAACTTGCCGATGCTCTCCGGCGGAACGCCCACGAGACGGATGTCGTTGTAAGTTTCCGTGACGAACATAAAGTACTGATTGCCATAGTAGAACGGCTTGATCTGCGCCTTATATCCCGTACCGTCCGTGGCCTTCTTAATCACTTTGGCGATGTTCTCCTTGATCTTCACCTGACGGTCAACCTCTTTCGTCTGGTCGGTGATGCCGGCCAGAACCTGGTCCGTGACATCCTCCATATAGACGAGGAACGTGACCGTAAGTCCCTCCATGGGGATTTCCTCTTGCATACTCTTGGCCCAGAAACCGTCGCGGAGGTAGTTGTGTTCCATGGTGCTGTGCGACTGCACGAAGGAGTAACCACAGTGGTGGTTGGTGAGTAGCAGTCCTTTGGAGGAGATGAGCTCGGCAGTACAGCCGCTGCCAAACAGCACGATGGCGTCCTTCATGCTGTTGTGGTTGATGCTGTAGATGTCGTCCGCCGTGAGGTGGAAGCCAAGTTGCTGCATTTCAGCCTCGTTCTGGCTCAGATAGAGCGGAATCCACATGCCGCCGTCGGCGCGTGCGAAGCTGAGAATCAAAGACAATAACAGGGTCAAGAATAAAGGTTTTCTCATATTTCAGATGTTTTTATTGACACATTGATTACAGGGTGCAAAGATAAATATTTTTGGAATAATGGCTACACCCGCTCGAAATCCATCCGGCGTTTGATGATATCAACAGCCACCACACGCACGCGCACGGGATCTCCGAAACGCAACGAACGGCCGTGGTGAAGACCCACCAAGGTGTAATTTTCCTCGTCAATATAGTAGAAGTCGTCGTCGAAGGAGCGCATCGGGATCATACCCTCGCAGTGCGAATCCTTCAGCTCGGCATAGACACCCCACTTGGAGATGCCCGACACCACCGCGTCGAATTCCTGCCCGATCTTGTCGGCCAAATACTCGGCCTGCTTGTACTTGATGGAGTTGCGCTCAGCCTCCATCGCCTGCCGCTCCATGTCGGAACAGTGCTTGCAATACTCCTCGTACTGCTCCTTGTTCACCGACGGCTGATGCGCCAAGTAACGGTCTAACAGCCTGTGTACCATCAAGTCCGGGTAACGGCGGATGGGTGAGGTGAAGTGGGTGTAGTACGGGAACGCCAGCCCGTAGTGCCCGATATTGTCGGTGGAATAGACCGCCCGCGCCATGATGCGGATGGAGAGCTTGCTCAGCATGTCGTAGTCGGGTTTGCCCTTCTCCCCTTCCAGCATCTTGTTCAGCGAGCTGCTGAACGCCTTCGTGGAGGTGGTCTTCAGGTCGAAACCCAATTTCTTGACGAAGTTCTTGAACACGCCCAACTTGTCCTCCAACGGTTTGTCGTGGACACGATAGACGAAGACATTCTCGGGTTGCGTCGCGGAACGTCTCTTGCCGATTTTCTCGGCCACGCGCTTGTTGGCGAGCAACATAAACTCCTCAATGAGCCAGTTGGCCTCTTTCTGTTCTTTGAGATAGACCCCGATAGGCTTGCCGTTTTCGTCGAGCTGGAACTTCACTTCCTCTGTCTCAAAGCTGATGGCGTTGTTGTCGAAACGCTGTTTGCGCATCACCTGCGCCAGCTTGTGGAGCTGTAGGATGGCCTCGCTGAGGTCGCCCTCGCCGGTCTCGATGATCTGCTGCGCCTCCTCGTAGTTGAAGCGGCGGTCGGAACAGATTACCGTGTGGCCGAACCATTCTTTGTGTACCTTGCATTTGTCGTCGAGATCGAACACCGCGCTGTAGCAGAGCTTGTCCTCGTTGGGACGGAGCGAGCAGAGGTTGTTGGAGAGTGCCTCGGGCAGCATCGGGATGGTACGATCCACAAGATAGACGGAAGTACCTCTGTTATAGGCTTCTGCGTCGATGCCGCTGCCGGACTTGACGTAATAGGAGACATCGGCAATGTGGATACCCACGCGATAGAGCCCGCTTTCGAGCACCTCGAAGGAGAGGGCGTCGTCGAAGTCCTTGGCATCGGCGGGGTCGATGGTGAACGTCGTGACGTTGCGGAAGTCGCGGCGACGCAGAATCTCCTTTTCGGAAATCTCCGTGGGGATGGCTTCGGCCTCCTGCTCAATGGCTTTCGGGAAAGAGACGGGGAAGTCGCTCTCGGCGAGGATGCTGAGCATCTCCACATCGTTGCTGCCGGGTTTTCCGAGCACGTTGACCACCTCGCCGATGGGGTTGCGATGGCCCGTGGCCCAGTCGAGAATGCGCACCACCACTTTGTCGCCGGTCTTGGCCTTGCGCAGCTGCTTGCCGGGGATGATGACATCGCGGCGCAGGATGGTGTTGTCAGGCACGAAGAAGGCGATGCCCTGCCGAATCTGGATAGTGCCCACGAGCTGACGTTTGCTGCGTTGCACAATCTCCACCACCTGCCCTTCAAGACGTTTCCCCTTTCTGGCGGGGAACACGACCACCTTCACGAGGTCGCCGTTCAATGCGTTGCCAAGATTGCCGTCGGCCACGAAGATGTCGTCGATGGTGGATTCGTCGGGGGTGTCGTCCTGCTTGCCCTGCGGCACGACAAACGCCATGCCACTGCGTTTCTGCTCCACCCGACCGACAATGTAATTTTTACCGGTGGTCTTGTTATCCTGGAACTTGCTGTTCAGCTTGTACTTGCCGCGGCCGGCCTTGAGCACGACCTTGGCGCTGATGAGCTTCTCCAGCTCCTGCATCACCTCGGCGCGGCCCTTCTTGTCGAAAATCTTGATTTTGGCCGCTATCTGTTTGTGGTTCAGTTTCTCGGTGTTATTCGAAAGCACCTCTATGATTTGTTTGCTAAGTTCTTTCATTTTTGTAATGGTTATTGGTTATAGGTTATTGGTTATTGAAGCTAAAAGTTGAATCGGGCGCAAAAATACACTTTTTTTTCACGGATTTTATGTACTTTTGCCGCCCTAATTATCTAATACCAAATAGAATCATGGCAAATGTCAGCATTTGGGAAATCCTGTTCCTGCTCTGCTTCGCGGTCAGCTGGCCCGTATCCATCGCCAAATCGTTGAGAACCAAGGTGGTGATCGGAAAAAGCCCGCTCTTCATGTCGCTCATCATTCTCGGCTACATTTTCGGCATCATCCACAAAGCCCTGTACCACCACGACATCGTCATCTGGCTATACGTATTCAACGCCCTGCTGGTGTCCACGGATTTGACGCTCTATTTCGTCTATATCGGCCGGAACCGCAGAGAACTGGGGTTGAAGGAAGATGAAACGCTTTGACAAACTAATTCCTCACAATCCGATAATGCGGGTTGTAGGTGTTTCTGAAAGCGTCGCTATGCCTCACGGCTTGCTTGTTCTGCGCCGCCTCCCGCAACTCGGACTGCAGCTCGGGGTCAGCCCAATCGGGACAAACCTTCAAGGCGATGTGCTCTATCGTTTTCCATTCCTCTTCCCAATTGTCGCCGAAAGCGTTGTCCTTGCCCGCAGCCTCCAAGAAGAGGGCAAGCAACTGATTGTCTGAGAGTTCACCCTCGGTAACGCAAGCCAAATTAACCCGCGTGAAACGATGCCGGAACCCCGTGGGCTCCCGTTTCGGCATCAGGCTCATGTCAGTCTCGCGGCACTCTTCGAGCTCTTTCCACAGGTACATTCGGGCCGAAGCCGTGTCGCTCACAAGGTGCTCCGCCCCGAAATAGTCCTGATAGCAAGTCTTGTAAACATCCTGCAATGTGGCCGAAGGATACCGCACACGGATCTCCTCGCACATCTGCCGTATGGCTTTCTGGTCGCGGTTGCACGCCCCCAAAACCATCGACAAACCGACCGCCAGCACGACTACAAGAATAGTGTACTTACGCTTTTTCATAGAATACGTATTTGGTTCTATTTCCGCACGATGACGCTGCCGCTGCCCTGATGCGTGGCGAGAATCAGCACCTCAGCGATCTGCACGTGCGCAGGCGCGTTGGCGGCATAGACAGCCACGTCGGCAATGTCGTCGCCCGTGAGCGGCTTGATGCCCTTATAGACGTTGGCAGCACGCTCCGTATCACCATGGAAACGGGTGTTGCTGAAGTTGGTCTCCACGAGGCCCGGCTTGAGGTTCGTCACGCGGACAGCAGTGCCCGCCACATCGATACGCAGACCGTCGCTCAGCGTTTTCACCGCCGACTTGGTAGCGCAATAGACATTCCCGTTGGCGTATGCGGCATCGCCTGCCACGGAACCGATGTTGATGACCTGCCCGCGGTCGCGTTCCACCATGCCCGGCACGATCAGGCGCGTCATGGTCAGCAGCCCCTTGATGTTGGTGTCGATCATGGTCTCCCAATCGTCAAAACTGCCCTCGAATTCGGGTTCCAAACCAAGGGCCAGACCGGCGTTGTTCACCAGAACATCAATGGCCTTCCATTCTTCAGGGAGACTGTTGACGCATTCCGTCGCCTTCGCACGGTCGCGCACGTCGAAGACCAACGTCAGCACCTGCGTGCCTTTGTCGGCCAGTTCCTTGCGGATCTCCTCCAATTTCTGTTCGTTACGACCCGTCAGGATCAGTTTATCGCCATTGGCGGCGAACTTCCGTGCACAACCGAGCCCAATTCCGCTCGTGGCACCCGTTATCATCACAATCTTATTCATAATCAATGTTTATATTAAGAAACTATATGCTAACTTACGTTATTTTTACACGTTTACAACAGTATCTCTTTTAGGTTCCAAGTTCCAGGTTCCAAGTTCAAGGTTCCAAGTTCAAGGTTCCAAGTTCCAAGTTCCAGGTTTCAGGTTCCAAGTTCCAGGTTTCAAACGTATTGCGACAGAATCTGATAACCCATAAACCCTAAACCATCTCACTCAAAATTCACCTTCTCGCTGATAATATACTCCGGACGATCCTTTGCCTCGTCAAACAGGCTGCCGATATATTCGCCCAGCACGCCGATGGTGAGCAACTGGACGCCGCCGAAGAAGATAATCATGAAGATGGTGGATGTCCAGCCGGTAACGAAAGATTCCGGGTGTAATATCTTCATAATCAGGATGACAATGGCGTAAACCAATGCCACCAGCACCGACAGCATTCCTAACCAGACCGCCAATTTCAGCGGCTTTTTGGAGAAGGAGAGCAGTCCCGTGGAGGCGAACTTGAGCATTTTCTTCAGAGGGTATTTGGTCTCGCCTGCGAAACGCTCCTTGCGCTCATAGTAGCACGGCACTTGCTTGTAGCCCATCCAGCTGATGAGCCCGCGTATGTATTTGTTTTTCTCGTGCAGACGGTTGAATTCGTCGATGATGCGGCGGCTGATGAGCCGGAAGTCGCCGGTATCGACGGGGAACTGCACATCCGACAGCTTGTTCAGGATGCGGTAAAACCATTTGGCCGTCGTCAGCTTGAACCAGCTCTCCCCTTCCCGTTTCTTCCGCACTCCGTAAACCACGTCGGCCTCCTCTTTCTTCTGGATCTCCAGCATGTCGAGAATCACCTCCGGCGGGTCCTGCAGGTCCGCATCGATAATCACGGCCAAGTCGCCGTGGCAGTGGTTGATGCCCGCCGTCACCGCACACTGGTGACCGAAATTCCGGGAGAAATGAATCACCTTGACCGCCTTGTCCTGCTGCGCCAACTGCAACAGCAGCGCGTAAGTGTTGTCGCGGCTGCCATCGTTGACGAAAACCAGCTCGTAGTCCATGCCGGTGCGGACCATGACCTCCGTCAAACGCCGGTAGGTCTCCTCCACCACAAGCGCCTCATTATAACACGGGGTGATTACACTTAACAACATACGCTCGTTTTATACAATATTATAATATGTTATGATCTTGAACCTGAAACCCTAACCTTGAACTTTGAACTTTGAACCTAAAACGCATACCCTATGGCCAACTTCAGACCCTGCATGATCCGGAACGGGTGCGGAAAGTCGCCCCAATGGACGTTGATGAACTTCCCTTGCGCGTCACTCCGGCCGGGGTCGTAGATGGGCACCGCGTAGTCGAGACGGATGACGAAGAAGTTGAAGTCGAGCCGCAACCCGACACCCACATCCAACGCAAGTTCCTTGTAGAACCGCTTGAAGGAGAATTCCGCGCCGGGCATGTCATCGTTCTTCCTCGCCAGCCAGATATTACCCACATCCGCGAAAATGCCGTACTTGAAGGACCGGTAGATGGTTCCCCGGTACTCGAGATTGAGCTCGATTTTGATGTCGCCGGTATAGAGCGTATCGACTCCGTGCTGGTAACTGCCGGGACCAAGTCCGCGGTAGCCCCATCCACGCATGCTGTTGCTCGTGCCCATGTAGAAGCCCTTCTCGTAGGGGATGAAGGCTTCTTCACCCAACGGAATGATGAATCCTATGGCAGAGCGCATCGCGATGGAATTGTTGTTGTTGATGGAATACGTGTAGTTCCACATCACGTCAACCTTCTCAAACTCAGTGTAATTATAGCCCAAACTGTCGAGATTGTTTTGGCTAAGCACCCATCGATCGTTCGGGGAGAAGAGGGCGTTCAATCCCCATATCAGCATTCCGCAAGACTCCAGGTTCACACTCAAGTGCATATTGTGCCGTCTTGATTCTATAAACTTGGGAACCAGATAGTTGAACGTGTATTTGGCCGACAGCAGCATGAACTTGCCGAACCTCTTCTGGTAGGAATCCGGATAGGCATCGTAATTCATCAGATAGAAAAGCCGCTTGTCGCTGTTGTTGATGGTACTGACATCTATCGGACTGATACTGTGGGATATATAGTACGACGGACTCCAGTTGTAGGTGATAGCGGCGTTGTACATCAACCGGCGGTAAAGCCCCGAATAGTTGATGCCGAACTTCAACGAAGTACTCCGATTGATGGTATTGTCGCTTATATGTTTATTAAACAGCAAGATACGGTTCGGGAAATCCAGCGATGCCGACAATCCGAACTCGGGATACGAATAGGTCTGGTTGTTTTTGAAGAGGTTGCTCAGCGAATAATAGAAATAACCCCCTGAAAGATTGATGGTTAGATGCTCCGCGCCCTTGAAGATGTTGCGGTTGGTGTAGCTCAACGAGATAGCGGACTTGTCGTTTCGCAACTCCACCTGACCGCCGACGATGTGCCGTTTCTTGCGGATCATCCGGTAATAGACATCCAGGTAGCCGGTTTTGTTGACCGTGTCCAGCAAAGCCTCGTTCTCCTTGAAGAGGATGTTGACGTAGTCGAAATTGTCGAGACTGTTGAGGGCGCGGCTGCTGCGGTCACGCGACTGCTGCGTGTAGGGCAGGCCACTGCGCGTGAAAACAGCGTTCGCCAACGTCTTGTACGAAAAATAGGGATTGAGCACCTTCCCGTCCACGACCTCTTCGATGAAGTAGAGGTTCAAGCTGTCGCGACGGGTCCGCCACTGGAAATACGTGGTGTCATATACCGCATCCTGTGCCGACAACGAAGGCATGTCGGGGTTCACATAGATGTCGTTGAAATAATATTTGTACAGATACCGGGAGGCGTTCTCCCCCTGCGGAATGTTTATCAAAATGGTGACACTCACCGATTTAGGGTCAACACCTGAACTGTCAGGAGGATCGTACATCACCTCGCAACGGATAATCGACTTCTCCACATAATAGTAGCCTTCGTTGCGAATGAGGTTGATGATGCGGGTCAGTTCGTCGTTGATGAGACTTTCGTTGTACTGCATCCCTTCGGTGAGCACGGTATTCTTCATGTTCAGCACCACGATACGCTTGTACTCCTGGATGGGGATGTCGTAATCGATCCGACTGATGTGATACGGCTCGTGGGCCGTCACATAGTAGTCCACCTTCGCCTTCTTGAGGTCTTTTCGCTTGTAAGTCACCTTGTAATCGACTTCCGAGTCGAAATAGCCCAGCTGTTTCATCACGATTTTCAGCTGGTCGATGGAGGTGGTGATTTGCGAACTGTCCAGCAACACCGGCGCTTCACCAGCTTTCTCACGCAGGAATTTCCGGAACTTGCTGTCCTTGGTCTGACCGTTCTTGTCGTATCGGGGCTGCCCCCAGTCATATAACGATGTTTTCAGGGGAAACAGGTCCATGAACTTCTTGTTCGTGACGGGGCGCACGTAGGATTTCAGGTTGTCGAAGTCAGGGCTTTTCTGGTCCACCACCTTCACCTCGTTTTTCACCAGCATGGCCTGTCCTTCAGGAAGATGGCGCACAGAGCTGCAGGAGTATAGGCATATACTACTGACTATCAACAGCATGAGTGTCCTGATGCTACGCTTCATTCTTTTTCTCGCGAGGATGGAAGATGTATTCGATGCAGAGGATGACGAACACAGTGAAGACGATGTTGCCGAGGATGACGAGCAGCGTGTGCCCGAAGTTTTTGAAAGTCATGGTTCCGAGAAGCACTGCGGAGACCTCATAGATGGAGGTCAGAATCAGCGTGTAGAGGAAAATCCAGCGGAAGTCCTTGACACCGGGCACGGGGCGGTCGATGTTCTCGAACTTGACGTTGTTGGCCCCGTTGAGCATCCGCACAATATAGGGGCGGAGGAACATCAACAGGGAGCAGGAAAAGGAAGAGACGCCAAACGTGTGCGCGAATGCATCCACCACGAAACCCGTGGCGAAGCCGATGAGATACTGCAGCGAAAGCGGCAGTTCCAACGGCAGCAGGAACAGCGCGAGCAGGAACAACGCCGGCGACATATAACCGAACAGGTTGATATGCTGACAGATGGCGACCTGCGCAACGAGCAGCAGCAAAAACCGCAATATGTTGGCAATGATGTTATTCATCTTTGAAGTTCGCTTTCAAGGTGTCCAATTCATCTTTGAAGAGATTCTCGACCAGATACACGGTGTAGATGTCGGTGTATTTGGTGGCCAGCTTCACCTTGATGGTGAGGAAGCTGGCGTTGTTTCCGACCTGTACCTCCTTGACGGTGCCGATGAGCAGCCCCTTGGGGAAGATGTTGGAGTAGCCGTTGGTGAACACGGAA
This sequence comes from Bacteroidales bacterium, assembly GCA_017962275.1. Lineage (GTDB taxonomy): Bacteria > Bacteroidota > Bacteroidia > Bacteroidales > WCHB1-69 > F23-D06. Next base: position 9,879 of record JAGCVQ010000047.1, on the reverse strand, counting down.
TCCCCGATGTTGATTTCGGAGTGCTGGGGGATGGCTTCGAGATAGGCCACGCGGGGGTCGCTGCCCTCCCAGATGACCGTGCCGTTCTGGTTGGCGGGGGTCACCACCGCGCTGATACGGCTCTCGGGATGCAGGATCGGGCGCACCGTGGCGAAGTTCGGGGAGACATCCGTGACGACACCCGCCACGCCCGCCGGCGACAATACCGCCATGTCGCGAGTGAGGCCGTCGTTGGAGCCCTTATCCACGATCATGTAGTTGAAGGCCCGGTCCACCGTCCGGTAGATGACGTGCGCGTAGGTGTAGTCGTAAAGCCGCACCTGCGTGCGGTTCACGGAATCGGTCTTGCTCATCTCCGTCATCATGGTGTCCTCCTTCTCGATGAACATGTTCTCATGCTCGCGCATCAGCTCGATGTTCTGCTTCACCAGCTCCTCGTTCTCGGGACCCAGTCGGAAACGGTGTATCATACCCGCGCCGCTCTCCTGAATCGGCCCCACGATGCTCTGCACGGCCCGTGCGAGACGGTACTCGTTGAATGACAACGACTTGCCAAGCATCACGACGCTCAGAATCAGAAGAACGGCGAGTACGATGATATGAAACGCCCTCTTGAAAAATTCAATGAGATTATTCATCAGGCGGGGAGGATACTACTTTTTTTCGGCGAGTTCGCGGCCGGCCTTGAGGCAGGCGAGGTTCACGTTCACGACATCCTCACCCTTGCGGGCGAAGTTCTCGCGCACAGCGTTCTCGATCTCCTCGAACGGCAGCTGCAGATACGGGGAGGCGGCACCGAGGATCACCATATTGGAGGAACGGGCGGAGCCCAGGTCCTTGGCAATCTGGTCGGCGTTGATGGCCACGCAGTTCTGCACCTTGCCCAACTCAGCCTTCAATGCGTCGAAGTCGGGATAGTTCGGGATGTTCACGAAAGGTTGGTCGTTGGTGATCAACCAGCCGTCCTTCTTCAGCCACGGCAGATAACGCAGCGACTCCATCGGCTCCACGGAGATGATCATGTCGGCCTTGCCCAGCGGGATCAGGTCGGAAGCGATGGGGCTGTCGGAAAGACGGAAATGGGACTGCACATCGCCGCCGCGCTGGCTCATGCCGTGCACTTCGGCCTGCTTCATGTACATTCCTCTTTTGATGGCGGCCGCACCCACGATGGTGGCGATGGAAAGGATACCCTGGCCGCCTACACCTGCTAATATGATGTCAATTTTCATTTCTTTGTTTGTTTTTGTTGTTAATTTACCTTGGTTGTTAGCTATTGGCTGTTAGCTATTAGCTGTTGGCTTAAACCATTAACCATAAACAAAGCTTCAATAACCTATAACCAATAACCCATAACCATTTATTTCTTCGCCGCCTGTTGTTTCTTCATTCTGCGGCTCAGGGTCTGGATGCACTCGCGGGTCGGGATGATCACGGAGACACCTTCGTACTCGATCTCCTTCTCAATGATGGCCACGTTCTCATCGAGATGACCCTTGAGTGGGTTGATGCGGTGGATGTGTTCCTCTTTCACGCCGAGGCCCTTGCAGATCTCGCCGAGGACGCCCAAGGCGTGGGAATCCTGACCGCCGGTCATGCCGGTGGTGCTGTTGTCGAGAATCAACACGGTGACCGGAGTGTTCTCGTAGATGCAGTCGAGCAGGGAGGTCATGCCGCTGTGGGTGAAGGTGGAGTCGCCGATAACGGCCACGCAGGGTCTCATGCCGGCGTCGGCAGCGCCCTTGGCCATGGTGATGGAAGCACCCATGTCAACGGTGGTGTAGATGGCGTTGTACGGCGGAAGTGCACCGAGGGTGTAGCAACCGATGTCGGAGAAGACTTTGCCCTTGCCGTATTTCTCCATCGCCTTGTTGAGGGCGGTGTAGGAATCGATGTGCGGGCAGCCCACGCACAATGCCGGGGGACGCGGAACGACGAGTTCCGGAACGGGGGCACCGTAAGTGTCGGGCAGACCGAGGGCCTTGGCCACGAGGTTCGGGTTGAGTTCGCCGTCACGAGGCAGTTCGCCGCTGAGACGACCCATGATGTTGCCGGTGCGGTTCAGCACGCCGCGCACCTGCTCCTCGATGAAGGGATAACCCTCCTCGGCGATGAGCACCTTCTCACATTCATCCACCATCTTGGCGATGAGCTTCGTGGGCAACGGGTACTGGGAAATCTTCAGCACGGGGTAAGGACAGTTGCCACCCTCGAAGTTCTCCATCAGGTAGTTGTACGCGATACCGGAAGCGATGATACCCAAGCTCTTGTCGGCACCGTCGATGTATTTGTTGAAGGGGGAGTTGAGGGAGTCGTTCTCGAAATCAACCTGCTTGTCGAGCAGCTTGCGATAGTGCTTGCGGGCGTTGGCAGGCAGCAGGATGAACTGCTTGGGGTCGGTCTCGGGTTTCAGCGGGTTCTGCGGACGCTCGGCCTTGCGCTCCACGCCGGAACGGGAGTGCGACAGGCGCGTGGTGAGACGGATGACCACCGGGGTGCGGAATTTCTCCGACATCTCGAAGGCGTAGTAGGTGATGTCGTAGGCTTCCTGTTGGTTGGAAGGCTCGAAACAGGGGATGAGGGCGAACTTCGCGTAGTAGCGGGAGTCCTGCTCGTCCTGGGAGGAGTGCATGGAGGGGTCGTCGGCCACCACGACCACCAGACCGCCGTTGGCGCCGGTGATGGAGGAGTTCATGAACGGGTCAGCGGCCACGTTCAGACCCACGTGCTTCATGCAGACCATCGCACGCTTGCCCGCGTAGGACATGCCGATGGCAGACTCCATGGCGGTTTTCTCATTGCCGGCCCAGATGCTGTGCACCTCGCCCGCTTTGCCCTGCTTTGAGTTCTGGATAAACTCGGTGATTTCTGTTGACGGAGTGCCCGGATAGGCATACACTCCCGATAATCCGGCATCCAAAGCGGCCTGAGCCACCGCCTCGTCGCCTAAAAACAATGCTTTTGACATAATCTTAAAGTACTTTATTGATTGTATAATAACGATTTAGTTCTTTTCCCTAAAAACCGCAAAAGTACAAAATTTTACGTTACGCTCGTCTATTTTAAGTTCAAGGTTCAAAGTTCAAAGTTCAAGGTTCAAAACTGTTGCCTTTTGTCTTTTGCCTTTTGCCTAAAAAAACGTACTTTTGCCGCCGGATATGAGCAACGAGAAACGACAATGGATTTTGCCGTGCGTGTTGGGCGCGGGGCTGGTAGTCGCCATGTTGGTGGCCGCCGGCATCGGGGTGATTCCCATCCCGGTGAAGGTCATCGGGCAGAGCATCGGGCAGAAATTCGGACTTTTCAGGGATGTACAAATCACTGATTACTATCAGGTTACTCTATGGCAGCTGCGCATCCCGCGCATCGTGATGAGCGTGCTCGCGGGGGCCGCGTTAGCCATCTGCGGCGGCGTGTTCCAAAGCATCTTCCGCAACCCCGTGTGCGACCCCTACATCCTCGGCATCTCCTCCGGGGCCTCCTTGGGCGCGGCCGTGGCCTTCATTCTCGGCTGGGACGCGGTGGTGTTCGGCATCACCCTCCCCGCCCTCGTCACCGCCCTGCTCACCCTGCTGCTCATCCTCGGCATCGCCCGGCTGAAAGGCAAGCACAATACCAACACCCTGCTGCTCATCGGCATCGCCCTCAACTTCTTCATCTCCGCCGTCATCACCCTGCTGGTGGTCGTCAACCAGAAGGAGATGCACAAAATCTACTTTTGGACCATGGGCAGCCTCGCCCACGTCTCCTGGCTGGAAATCGCCTGGCTGATCCCCGTCATGGTCCTCTGCGTCGGCATCCTGTTCTATTACGCCAAGGCGATGAACATCATGCAGGTGGGCGAAGAGACGGCCCTGACCCTCGGCATCGACACACGGAGGACCACCTACGCGGTGCTGATCACCTCGTCGATCATGATCTCCGTGGTGGTCGCCTTTTGCGGCTCCATCGGGTTCATCGGGCTGATTATGCCGCACGTGGCGCGGATCCTGTTCGGCAGCAACAACCGCCGGCTCTTCACCTATTCGCTCTTCTTCGGCGCCTTCTTCCTGCTCGTCGCCGACACGCTGGCGCGCACCGTCGCCGCCCCCGCCGAACTCCCGGTGGGTAGCATCACCGCCCTCGCCGGCGCCCCCTACTTTATCTATCTGGTGCTGCGGAAACGGTAAGTGTTTTTAGTTGTCCGTTGTTCTCCGCAGACCCTTGTCCGGCTTTTTCTTTCCAAAAAGAGCCATCCGAAATATAATAGTATTTGATTATCAATAATTTATGATTCCTAAAAAATGTTAATTTTGCAGCATCATTTAGAAATCAACGAGTATGAAGATTTTGTTCGTCATTGACATCTTCAACACACACAGCAATGGGACAAGCATTTCCGCCCAACGGTTCGCGGAAGAGCTCCGGCAGCGCGGCCACGAGGTCCGCATTCTGACCATCGGGGAGGATTCCGACACCATATTCGGGCTCAAGGAACTGTATTTCCCGTTTTTCATGAATATCATCCACAAACATGGCTTCATGTACGCCAAATGCGAAGAGAAGACCATCCGCAAGGCGGTGGAATGGGCCGAAATCGTCCATTTCTTCTTCCCCTTCTTCCTGACAAACTACACCAAAAAGATGGTGGATAAAATGGGGAAACCGTCCACCGCGGCCTTCCATGTACAGCCTCAAAACATCACTTCTTCACTTTTGACGGGCAAGGTAAACTGGGCCAACAATCTGATTTACAAAATCTTCAGAGATGTCACCTACAACCATTTCGGTCATGTGCACGTGCCTTCGCAATTTATGGGCAACGAACTGATAAAGCGGAAATACACCGCCAAAATCCACGCAATCTCCAACGGCATCCAGTCCGACTTCAAATGGATGAAACGTCCCAAAGACCCGGAATTCGAGGGCAAGATCTTGATTATGATGGTGGGACGGCTGACCAAAGAGAAACGCCAGGACATTCTGGTCAACGCGGTGAATTACTCGAAATACGGCGACCGGATCCAGCTGATTTTCGCGGGGACCGGTCCCACCGACAAGATGCTTCACCGTCTGGGCCAGAAGCTGAAGAACCCGCCGATTTTCGGCTACTACGACAAACAGGAGCTGATGGACAAGCTGTCGCAATGCGACCTCTACGTCCACGCCTCCGACATGGAGTCCGAGGCCATCTCCTGCATCGAGGCGTTCGCCACGGGCCTGGTGCCGGTCATCTCCGACAGCGAGCTCTCCGCCACGAAGCAGTTCGCCCTCGACGAGCGCAGTCTCTTCCGGGCCGGCGACCCCAAAGACCTCGCGCGCGCCATCGATTATTGGCTCGACAATCCCGAAGAGAAGGCGCGAATGGAGAAGGTTTACGCCGAATCGGCCAAAAACTACGACATTGAGCACTCTGTGACCCTTTTCGAGAAGATGCTCCACGAGGCGATTGCAGACCACAACCAGGGCCGCAGCCAAAGTGCCGACCCCATCCAATATTCCGTTCTGAATGACCCGATGACGCTCGAACACACGGCCTAATAACTGCCATCTGAGAGCGCTTGTGACAGGGGTGAACATTGGCATAATTTTTGTATCTTTGCCACAATTTTAAAACACCCCTTTTTATGGAAATCAAATACTCGGAAGAGATGAACTACATCTTGGCGGAAGCGCATGAGCTGGCCAAGACGTACCACTCACAACAAATTGGGTTAGAGCATCTTATGGTGTGTCTTCTGCGCTATCCCGGCGAGAGTGTCACCCAGAAGATTTTCAATATTTTCCAGATAGACCTTGCCGGACTGCGTACACGTTTGGAGCAGATGCTGGAGATCCCTGACAGCCAGGCAGACACTCCGGCTGAGAAAATCCCCGTCAGCGTGCAGGCGCAAGGCCGTTTGCATCTGTCTTTTTTGTTCTCCAAGCAGTACAAGAGCGAGGTCGTGGAATCCTACCACCTCATGCTTGCCATCCTGAAGCCCGCCCAGCTCGACAGCCAAAACACCATCAAGATGCTGCTGGGACAGGCCGGGCTCACGTTCGAGACCTTCGAGGACGAGCTGCGTCGCGAGCTGCACCTTTCTGAATCGGCGGCCACCGCCGGACAGTACCGCGACGAGGACGATGACGAGGAGAACGAACGCCGCACCACCAAGAAGGGCAAGGACTCGAAATCGGCCACGCCCATGCTCGACAGTTTCGGCAAGGATCTCACCAAGATGGCCGCCGAAGGCAAAATCGACCCCGTGGTGGGCCGTCAGAAAGAGCTGGAACGCATCGCCCAGATCCTCTGCCGCCGCAAAAAGAACAACCCCGTTCTCATCGGCGAGCCGGGTGTCGGCAAATCCGCTTTGGCAGAGGGACTTGCACTGCAAATCTCGTCCGGACACGTGTCGCGCACGCTCCTGCACAAGCGCATTGTGAGCCTCGACATGGCCGGGCTCGTGGCGGGCACCAAATACCGCGGACAGTTCGAGGAGCGCGTGAAGACCATCCTCGAAGAATTGGAGAAGAACACCGACGTCATCCTCTTCATCGACGAGCTGCACACCATGGTGGGTGCGGGCAACGCCCCGGGCAGCATGGACGCCTCCAACCTCTTCAAGCCGGCCCTCGCCCGCGGCGAACTGCAATGTATCGGCGCGACCACGCTGGATGAATACCGCGAGCACATCGAGAAAGACGGCGCCTTGGAACGCCGTTTCCAGAAAATCATTCTCGAACCCGCCACTCCTGAGGAGACCCTCGACATCCTGAACAACATCAAAGACAAATACGAAGACCACCACGCGGTGAAGTACAACGACGAGGCCATCAAGGCTTGCGTGGCGATGTCAAACCGTTATATCACAGACCGTTGTCTCCCTGACAAGGCCATTGACGTGATGGACGAGGCCGGAGCGCGGCTCCACATCCAGAACATCCACGTGCCGGAGGAGCTGGTCGCTGCTGAGACCGCCATCGAAGAGCAGGAGAAGTTGAAGGTGGAGGCCATCCGCAACCAGCAGTACAACGAGGCCGCCAAATACCGCGACCAGATCAAGCTGTTGGACGAGCAACGGAAACTGATCCAAAAGACGTGGGAGAACAGCGTGAACGAAAACCGTCCGACGGTCACGGAAGACATTGTGGCCGAGGTGATTGCCATGATTACCGGGGTCCCGGTGCAGCGCATCGCCAAGAACGAGGGCGAGCGCCTGATGAGCATGGCCACCGAGCTGCAAGGGGTGGTCATCGGGCAGGACGAATCGGTGGTGAAGGTCGCGAAGGCCATCCGCCGCAACCGTGCCGGTCTGAAAGACCCCAACAAGCCCATCGGCACTTTCATCTTCTTAGGTCCCACCGGTGTCGGCAAGACCTACCTCGCCAAGGTGCTGGCCGAGTATCTGTTTGATTCCCAAGACGCTATCATCCGCATCGACATGAGCGAATACATGGAGAAGCACACGGTCTCCCGTCTCATCGGCGCGCCTCCGGGCTACGTCGGCTACGAAGAGGGCGGCCAGCTCACTGAGAAGGTTCGCCGCAAACCCTACTCCATCGTGCTGTTGGACGAAATCGAGAAGGCCCACCACGATGTCTATAACGTTCTGTTACAAGTCTTTGACGAGGGTCAGCTCACCGACGGCATGGGCCGCAAGGTCGATTTCAAGAACACCATCATCATCATGACCTCCAACGTGGGCACCCGCGAGCTGAAGGATTTTGGCACGGGCATGGGCTTCAGCACCGACGCCACCAAGGCCGGTGAGCGCAAAGCCGCGCAGGGCATCCTCGAGAAAGCCCTCAAGGCCACCTTCGCCCCCGAATTTCTCAACCGCGTCGATGACGTCATCTACTTCAACAGCCTCAGCAAGGAGGACATCGGCAAGATCATCGACATCGAGCTGAAGAAGGTGCTGCAGCGCGTGAAGGACCTCAACGTGGAGATTTCCGTCACCGACAAGGCCAAGGACTTCCTCGTGGACAACGGCTGGGATGCCAACTACGGCGCCCGCCCGCTGAAACGCACCATCCAGAAATACGTCGAGGACGTCCTCGCCGAGGAAATCCTCAACATGACGCTCGTCTCCGGCGACTCCGTCGAGCTGGACTACGATGATTTGAAAGAGGAGATGCTGGTTTCGCATGTCAATTAAGAATTAAGAATTATTCCTTAAGCAGTCCATCCCCCTCCTTTGGAGGGGTGCCCGAAGGGCGGGGTGGTTTGGGGACAGTACAAACAAGCAATGAAGAACTACAAAGAAAAACTGCATAACATCCGCGCCTTCGTCCTCGACTTCGACGGGGTGCTCTCGAACGGGAAGGTGTTCGTGATGAGCGACGGCGAGCAGGTGCGCGCCACCAATGTCAAAGACGGCTACGCGCTGCACTACGCCTTGAAGAAAGGATACAAGGTGGCCGTCATCTCCGGCGGCTATGCCGAATCCATGCGCCTGAGGTTCAGGGAGTTCCACGGCATGGAAATGTTCCTGCACGTCAGCGACAAGATCAAGGTCTTCAACGAGTACCTAGCCGCCAACAACCTCAAACCCGAACAGGTGCTGGTGATGGGCGACGACATCCCCGACTACCCGATGATGCAGCTCGCCGGCGTGAAATGCTGTCCGGCGGACGCGGCCATCGAAATCCAGCAGCTTGCCGACTACATCTCCATCCGCAACGGCGGCGAAGGGGCGGTCCGCGACGTGATTGAGCAGACCATGCGTCTCCAAGGCACCTGGTTCGACATCGACGCACACATCTGGTGATAGTTAGCAGTTAGCAGTTAGTAGTTAGTAGTTGACCTTCCCACACTAACTGCTAACTGCTAACTGCTCACTACTAACTTTCAACAATCAATAATCTCATGTTATTCGCTATCATCTTCAGCATCATCGGCCTCTACTTCGGAGGGTTGGGAGGCGCGTTCGGAGGATTCCTGATCGGTTCCATCTTCGACAGCATCCGCAACAACCTCCGGGCGAAGAAGGCGCAGGAGGAGTTCAACAGGGACCGTCAGCAGTACTACAACGACCCCGAGCAGTTCGAAGAGCAGATGCTCACCCTCATCGGGTATGTGGCCAAGGCCGACAACAACCGTCTGCTGCAATCGGAGTTCGACTACTGCAAGAAATACTTCCAGGAGACCTTCCCGCACAGCGACCTCTCGCAGCTGATGCTCAAGTTCCGCGACATCCTCAACAGTGAAGATATCGCCGATGCCTGTCGCGAAGCCTGCGGGAGAATCAGTCAGTACGCCACCATCCACGAGAAGATTGCGATTCTGCAGTGCCTGTTCGGGTTCGCCACGGCCGACGGCAACGTCCACCAGAACGAGGTGGAGGCCATCCACCGGATCTCCAGCTGGTGCGGCGTGAACGAAATCACCTACGAGGCCATCAAACTGCTGTACATGTCCTCCTCCTATACGGGCGGATACAGTGGCGACAGTCACGGCGGGGGCTACTCCGGCGGATACGGCGGCGGTTATTCGGGCGGTTATGGCGGCAGCACCTACCAGCCGCGCTCAGGCCCGAGCCTTGATGAATGTTACAAGATTCTCGAAGTTTCCCCCAACGCCACCGACGACGAGGTGAAGAAGGCCTACCGCACAGCCGCCATGAAGTACCATCCCGACAAGGTTAGCCACCTCGGCGAGGACGTGCGCAAAAAGGCCGAGGAACAGTTCGCCAAGGTGAACGAAGCCTACGACAAAATCAAGGCGGCACGGGGAATGAAATAAAAAAAGACGGTGTTTTGAACACCGTCTTTTTTGTGATTCCGCTGCGACTCGAACGCAGAACCTGCTGCTTAGAAGGCAGCTGCTCTATCCAGTTGAGCTACGGAACCGTAGGCTTAGCCCAGTCGGGATAGCCTGATTCGAACAGGCGACCTCCTGCTCCCAAAGCAGGCGCG
>JAGCVQ010000046.1 GCA_017962275.1 Bacteroidales bacterium | reverse complement strand
TCATCACGAAGGAAGGATGGCCGGTGGCGCAACCCAAGTTCACGAGGCGGCCTTCCGCCAGGATGAAGATGGAATGCCCGTCGGGGAAGATGTACTCATCCACCTGCGGCTTGATGTTTCGTTTCGTGATGTCCGCCTGACTCTCGAACGCACTGACTTGAATCTCGTTGTCGAAGTGACCGATGTTGCAGACGATGGATTGGTCTTTCATCTTGTTGAGGTGATCCACGGTGATGACGTCGCAATTGCCGGTGCAGGTAACGTAGATGTTGCCTTCATCGAGCGCGTCCTCAACCGTCTTGACTTCGAAGCCTTCCATGGCAGCCTGCAGCGCGCAGATGGGATCGACCTCGGTGACAATGACGCGAGCGCCGTATGAGCGCATGGCCTGCGCACAGCCCTTACCCACATCGCCGTAACCGCACACGACCACCACTTTGCCGGCCACCATCACGTCGGTGGCGCGCTTGATGCCGTCGGCCAGGGATTCGCGGCAACCATATTTGTTGTCGAACTTCGATTTCGTCACAGAATCATTCACGTTGATAGCGGGGAAAAGCAGCTCGCCACGCTCCATCATTTGATACAGACGGTGCACGCCGGTGGTGGTCTCTTCGGAAACGCCCTTGATCTCCTTCACCATGTTGTGCCAATGGTGCGGATCTTCCTTCAGCACCTGCTTCAACGTGCTGAAAATCACAGCCTGCTCGTGCGATTCGGGTTTTGCGTCGAGAACGGTCGGGTCATCTTCGGCCTTGCAGCCCAGATGGATGAGCAGCGTAGCGTCACCGCCGTCATCGACGATGAGTTGCGGGCCTTTGCCGCCGGGGAAGGACAGGGCGTTCACGGTGCACCACCAGTAATCTTCGAGGCTTTCGCCCTTCCATGCGAACACGCTCACACCGTTATCGGCAATGGCGGCAGCGGCGTGGTCCTGCGGGGAGAAGATGTTGCAGCTGCACCAGCGCACTTCCGCACCGAGATGCGTCAGCGTCTCAATCAGCACAGCCGTCTGGATGGTCATGTGCAGCGAACCCATGATGCGCACACCTTTCAACGGTTTGCTGTCACCGTATTTCTCGCGGATGGCCAACAAACCCGGCATCTCTTTCTGGGAAACATCGATGTCCTTGTGTCCCCATTCTGCCAACCCCATGTCGGCAATTTTGTATTTCAAATTATTGTCTATCATATCGTTACATTAATTATTCGTATTGATTTTTTAAGGGTGCAAAGATAATGATTTTTTAGACGTGTGACTTGTGATGTGAGATCTGAAACCTGAAACTTGAATCTTGAAACCCGAACCTGCCCTTGAACTTCATAAATCATAAGTCACAAATCTCACGTCTCGCGTCTCCCGTCCTACGTCAAAAATTACTCGTCACAAATCCCGATAAAAAATGTATTTTTGCGCTTTCAAACAAAAAAATTGTAACAATATGGCTATCACGAAATTAGACCAATTAGTAGAATTAGTTAAGTCCAAACCGAAAAAAAGATTAGTCGCGGCCAACGCCAATGATGCGCACACCATCGAGGCTGTTTACTCCGCCGTGGAACTGGGCGTGATTGACGCCACGCTCGTGGGCAACCCCGAGGAGATCGAGAAAGTCTGCAAGGAGCACGGCTTCGACATGTCCAAGTTCACCATCGTTCCCGAATATGTGGACACCAAGGCTGCCACGAAGAGCTGCGAGCTTATCAACGCCGGCGAGGGCCAGATTCTGATGAAGGGTCTCCTGCCCACCGACAAATACATGCGCGCCATCCTGAACAAGGAGAAGGGTCTCTGCCCGCCGAAGGCCACCCTGTCGCACGTGACCGTGATTGAGAACCCGGCCTACCACAAACTGCTTATCGTGGGCGATGTGGCTGTGATTCCCGCTCCCGAGTTCAAAGAGAAACAAGCCATCCTCAAATATTTAGTCGAAACCGCCAAAGCTCTCGGCATCGAGAGACCGAAAGTGGCTTGCTTAGCCGCTACCGAACAGATGTCCGTGGGTATGCAGGCTTGTGTTGACGCCGCTCTGCTCGCCGCTATGGGCAACCGTGGTCAACTGGGCAATGTTGCCGTTGAAGGTCCCATCTCGTTGGACCTCGCTATTGACCAGGAGACGGTGGAAATCAAGAAATTCAAGAGCGAAGTGGCCGGCGACGCCGACTGTCTGCTCTTCCCGAACATCGAGACGGGCAATGTTTTCTACAAATGCTGCACCAAATTCAGCCACGCCGAACTGGGCGCATTGCTGAAGGGCGCCAAAGTGCCTTGCGTGCTCTCCTCCCGCGGCGACAGCGCCAAAACGAAAATGTATTCCATCGCCCTGGCCGCACTGATGGCATAATCTCCCGAAAGCATGTTGGATCTGGCTGCCATATTCAGTTTCGTAAGTTTCCGCATCGTCGATGTCCTTGACATCCTGATCGTGGCGGTTCTGCTTTTCGAGCTCTACAAGCTGACGAAGGGCACCGCCGCCGTGAAGATTTTCTGGATGCTCGCGCTCATCTACGTGGTCTGGAAAGTGGTTGCCTATTTCCATTTCACCATGCTTTCCGACCTGATGGGTGAACTCGTCAGCGTGGGCGTGCTCGCCGTCCTGATTCTGTTCCAACCGGAAATCCGCAAGTTTCTGCTCTACATCGGTGACGGACGACTGGTGCATTTCTTCAGCGACCGTTTTGCCAAACAAAACAAGAATTCGGCATACGTGGAGGAAATCGAAGCGGTGAAGAGCGCCTGCCGGCACATGTCGGCCAACATGACGGGCGCCCTGATCATCTTCGCCCGCCAGACCCCGTTAGACGAGTTTCTGAACACCGGCGAAGTGATCGATGCGAAACCGTCGGCCGAGCTGTTAGAGAATATCTTCTTCAAAAACAGCCCGTTACACGACGGCGCGGTCATCATCAAGGACCACCGTATCGCTGCGGCCCGTTGTATCCTGCCCGTGTCGAAAAACCGCGACCTGCCGCAGGAGGTGGGTCTGCGACATCGCTCCGCCCTCGGCGCCACCGAATTTACGGACGCTATCGCTGTGATCGTGTCCGAGCAGACCGGCAACATCTCCATCTGCCACAACGGCCAACTGACCCGTGACTATACCTCTTCCACGCTCCGACAAGCGCTTGAAGAGATGTTGACGAAGGAGTAGTTTGGCTATTGGCTGTTGGCTTCGACTTGAAAACTAAAGTCTGATTTAGTTTTAGGGTTCAAGTTTCAGGTTTTAACACATAAGGAGAAGCTTTTCACGAAGTTTCTCCTTTTTTGTTTGACCAAAAAATTCTTCAGTGTGTTAAACATTTGGCGAAAAAGCAAGTCGCTACACTGTTATATTAAAAACTGTATGAAGAAACATATTGTCCTATTGGGTTTTATCTTGTTGATTTTCAATGCTATATATGCACAAGAAAACCCTGGAAAGAAGACCTTCACCCTTGAAGAGTGCCTGCAATACGCAGAAAACAACAACTTCTCCCTTCAATCCGCCAACATCAACATCTCCTCCTCGGAGTTGAGTCTGGAGCAGGCCAAGCTGAACATCGCGCCGTCGGTGTCGGCATCGGCGTCACAGAGCGTAAACTTCGGTAACTACGAGAAATCGGTGGGTTGGGGCGGCAACTACGGCATCAACGCCGGCATGACCCTCTTCAACGGTTTGAGCAACGCCAACAAGATCAAACAGAGCAAGTTGGATGTCGAGCAATCGCAGTTGCAATTAGAAAGCAACAAAAACAGCATCCGCGTTTCCGTCATTCAGGCGTTCTTGGCCATCATGATGAACGAGGAGATGCTCAATTATCAACAGCAGGTGCTGAATTCCAGCAAGGAGCAGATGGAGCAAGGCAAGCAACAACTCGATGTGGGGCAGATTTTGGAGAGCGACTACAAGATGTTGCAGGCGCAATACACCTCGGATCTCTATAACATTGAAAACACCAAAAACAATATTCAGACTAACTATCTGACACTTAAAAACTTACTTTCCATGGATCCCTCCACGGAGATTTCCATCGTCCGTCCTGATAGCGCAACATTGTTCAAAAGTTTGGAACTGCCTACGTTGCAAGAACTTATCGAACGTTCCACCAACTATCTTCCTGAGTTGAAGATGAGCGAGAACGACATCGCAAGTGCGGAATACGACGTGAAAATCCAGAAAGCCAACTATTACCCGACCCTTTCGGCCAGCGCGGGCATCAGCACGGGCTACAACGGCTCCAACCTGACCGCGCCCAACACCGGGTGGGGCACGCAACTATGGCACGGTCTGGGCGAGAACATCGGATTGAGCCTCAACATCCCGATCTACCAGCACAGTTCTGTCAGAAACAACGTCAAGCAGGCGGAGTACCGGGTGCAGCAAATCGAATTGGAGCAGAAACAAACGGAATATCAAGTGAATCAAGATCTTCAGAAAAGCTATTTGGATGTGGTGACTGCCCAAAACGACTTCGTTGCGGCGGAAGCCAAAACCGATGCTTACCGCGCCAACTACATGACCTACAAACTGCGTTTCCAATACGGCTCCGTGACAGCCGTCGATCTCATCCAACAACAGACCAACTTCCTCAACCAACTCAACAACTACATGCAGTCGAAATACTCTTACGTGCTGAAACGGAAGATTTTGGATGTCTATATGGGGATTCCGGTTACGTTGTAGGCAAAAGGCAAGAGGCAAGAGGCAAATAGTAATTTATATTGAAAAATAATCCTTAAGCAGTCCCGAAGGGACAACATTTTAATAACCCCATACAAGGCGAAGCCGCAGTGTGGGGATCACAAGAAAAGAAAAATTATGAAAAAATCAAAGAAACTCTGGTGGATATTAGGCATCATTGCAGTGGTAATCCTCGCCATGATCCTGATTTTCTCCTTGAAGAAAGGCAAAAAAGGTGAGCTGCGGGTGATGACTGAGCGCAGTCGCATTGACAGCATCGAGGTGACGGTGACCGCCACCGGCGAGCTTCAGCCCGTCTATAAAGTGGACGTCGGTACGCAGGTGTCCGGTATTGTGGAGCGCATCTACGTGGATTTCAACTCCGTGGTGAAGAAGGGGCAGTTGCTGGCCGAGCTCGACCGCTCCAACCTCAACGAACAGCTGAAAACGGCCCAGGCCAGCGTGTCGAACGCGCAAAGCAACCTGACGTTGGCCCAACAGCAGTACGACCGCATCAAGGTGCTATACGACAACAAAGCGGCCACGCTGGAAGCTTACGAATCGGCGGTCAACTCGCTGAACCTGGCCAAGAACCAGCTCAAAACCGCCCAATCCGAACTGTCGCGCGCGCAGACGAACCTCTCCTACGCCACCATCTATTCGCCCATCGACGGCGTTGTCATGAACAAGGCCGTGGAGGAGGGACAAACGGTGGCGGCCTCCTTCAACACGCCCACGCTGTTCACCATCGCCAACGACCTGACCAAGATGCAGGTGGAGGCAAAGGTGGATGAGGCCGACATCGGCGAAGTGAAGGCCGGACAACCCGTCATCTTCACCGTCGATGCCTTCCCCGACGACGTCTTCACCGGCACCGTCAAGGAGGTCCGCATCAACCCGACGGTGACCGCCAACGTGGTGACCTACACCGTCATCATCGACGCGCCCAACCCGGAAAGCAAGCTCTTCCCGGGCATGACCGCCAGCGTGACCATCACCACCAAGAAAGAGAGCGGTGTCTGCATCCCGATGACGGCGCTTTTCGCCTCGATAGAACCTGAATCGATGAAGCTGTTGGAGAAAAAAGGTTTTACCTTCAAATCGCTGTATAAAAACCAGGAAGAGCTGACCCAAGGGCTGAAAGATGTGACGAAAAAGACCGTTTGGGTGAAGAGAGGGGACAACGCCTACGAGCAAATCCGTGTGACCGTGGGCCTGAACAACGGTGTCAACACCCTGATAACCGAAGGTTTGCGCGAAGGCGAAGAGGTGGTCGTCAATGTCAGCGAGGCCATGGAGGGAATGCCGGTCAAAGGTTCGGATGAAGGCGGTTCCCCCTTCAAAATGGGCCCGCCCCAACGCAAAACCCGGTAGGGACGTATCGCATACGTCCACAAACGTATCGCATACGCCCCACCCAATTCAAAAAACACATTATGGCAAAAGACATATTACGAGTAGAGAAATTAGAGCGCATATTCCGTGTAGGCAGCGAGGATGTGCACGCCTTGCGCGGCATCTCCTTCTCCGTCACGGAGGGCGAGTTCGTCAGCATCATGGGCACCAGCGGCTCGGGCAAATCGACCCTGCTGAACATCCTGGGCTGTTTAGACACGCCTTCCGCCGGCGACTACATCATCGACGGCGTCTCTATCAAAAACTTGAGCAAGAACGAGTTATCGACCCTTCGAAACCGCAAGATCGGCTTTGTGTTCCAGAACTACAACCTTCTGGCCCGCACCACAGCCGTGGAAAACGTGGAGTTGCCCTTGTTCTACAACAACGAGGTGCCCGCCAAGGAACGCCGCGACCGTGCGATTGAAGCCTTAAAACTGGTAGGCCTTGAGAGCCGGATGGAGCATATGCCCAACCAGCTCTCCGGCGGTCAGCAGCAGCGCGTCGCCATCGCCCGCGCATTAGTCAACGACCCCGTCATCCTGCTCGCCGACGAGGCCACCGGCAACCTCGACACCCGCACCTCCTACGAAATCATGAGTCTGTTCCAAGACCTTCACCATCAGGGCAAAACCATCGCGTTCGTGACCCACGAGCCCGACATCGCCACCTTCACCACCCGCAAAATCAAGCTCCGCGACGGACAGATCATCGAAGACGCGCCCATCGACACGCAGTCGGCAGCGGACGCGTTAGCCGCCATCAACCTCCAAAAAGAAGACTAAGCCATGAACATCGGAAATCTTATCAAAATAGCCATCAACTCGCTGTTCCGCAACAAGATGCGCACCGCCCTCACCATGCTTGGCATCGTGATCGGCATCGCGTCGGTCATCGCCATGGTCAGCATCGGACAAGCCTCCACCCAAAGCGTGAAATCGGAGCTCTCCACCATGGGTTCCAACATGATCATGATTATGCCCGCCCGTCAGCAACGAGGCGGTGTGGATATGGGTATGTCGTCGTCTAAAACGTTGGACAACAAAGATTTGGAGTCTCTACAAAAGAACACCCGCTACGTGGCCGCCGTATCGCCGATGGTCAGCAGCAACAAACAGCTGATTTACGGCAACAACAACCACAGCTGTTCCGTCAACGGCGTGTCCGCCTCCTATCTCGACATTCGCAAGTACGAAATCGCAAGGGGCGTGATGTTCACCGAAGAGGACGTGAAACGATACAACAAAGTGTGTGTCATCGGGCAGACCGTGGTGAAAGAGCTTTTCCCAAATGGAGAGGATCCGTTGGGTAAGTCCATCCGTTTCGGTTCCATTCCCATGACCGTCATCGGCATTCTGGAATCGAAGGGACAGAGCGGCATGGGCGACGACCAGGACGACGTCGTTTTTGCGCCTTACACCACCATCCAAAAGCGTTTTTTGGGCATCACTTACTTCAACATGATGTTCGCCTCGGCCACCTCGGAAGAGGAATCGGAGCTGGCCGCCACGGAAATTACCTACATTCTGCGCAGCAACCACGGCATCAAATCCGGTCAGACTGATGATTTCGACATCCGCACGCAGGAGGAGCTGGTTTCCACCATCAGTTCCGTCACGGGCCTGATGACCACGCTGTTGGCCGCCATCGCCTCCATCTCGTTGGTGGTGGGCGGTATCGGCATCATGAACATCATGTACGTCACGGTGACCGAGCGTACCAAGGAGATTGGTCTGCGCATGGCCATCGGGGCGCACAACCGCGACATCATGCTGCAGTTCCTGTGCGAGAGTGTGATTCTGAGTCTGATCGGCGGCATCATCGGCATCATTTTGGGGTTGATTATCGCCTACGTGGCCTCCAAGCTAATGAACATGCCGTACGTGGTGAGCGAAATGGCCATCTTCGCCTCCTTCATCGTCTGCGCCCTCACCGGCATCTTCTTCGGCTGGTACCCCGCGAAGAAAGCCGCGAACATGGATCCTATTTCGGCGTTGCGGTACGAGTAGGTTTATCTCCACGTATCACGCGTATCTGCGCGTTTAGCCAATAGCCAAAATTCGTATCTTTGCCGCCGCAAAAAAACAAGCGGAATGGAACAGAAAAACAAGGTTAAAGAGCAGATTATCGCATACTTAATGCTGATTGCCGGCAGCTTCCTTTTTGCAGTCGGCGACGTGATGTTTGTCAACCCCTACCTGCTGGCGCCCGGCGGCACCTACGGTCTCTCCAACGTGCTGAACACCGTCTGGCCGTGGAAGATCAGTTACTACGCCATCTGTATGGACATCCCGTTGCTGCTCGTCGGCACCTGGATTCTCGGCCCGAAGTTCGGCTTCAAGACCATCCTCTCCACTATCCTGATTTTCGCGTTCACCTGGGTCATGGAGACCTTCTGGGGCTACAACCCCGTCATTCACGAAGGGATTATGGATACGGCGAACATGCCCACCATGGTGCAGATTCCGCATAGCGAGATGTTTTTCATCCCCGACTACTTCCTGAACACCGTCGTGGCCGGCATCATCTACGGTATCGCCATCGGCTTGATTTTCAAGTCCGGGGCCACCTCCGGCGGCAGCGACATCATCTCCATGATCATCCACAAATACACGAAAATCTCCCTCGGCAAGCTGGTGATGATTGTCGATTCCATTATCACCTTCACCACCCTCATCGCCTTCAAGCAGATCCGCCTGCCCATCTACTCCATCATCCTCATCTTTATTGAAGGCAAGGTCATCGACCTCATCGTGGAGGGCATGAAGACCTACAAGACGGTCTATATCGTGACCAACAACGTGGAGGCCATGCGGAACTACATCCTCAACGACCTCCATCGCGGCGGCACCCTCTTCCTCGGCCAAGGCCTCTACGCCGGCACCGAGCGCAGCATGATCTACGTCTCCCTCGAGCGTGCCGACCTTGTGAAACTGAAAAACAACCTCCGCCATATCGACCCCACCGCCTTCGTGAACATCATCGACAGCGCGGAGATTATGGGACAGGGTTTCAAGGCGTTGCCGACGGAGTAAAGACGTAAGACGTGAGACGTAAGACGTAGGACGTAGGACGTGCGTTTTTTTCATAATATAATTCCTTGAGCAGTCCCGAAGGGACAAAATGCACGGAGTGCAATTAACCCCACATAAGCGACGAAGGAGCGCAATGTGGGGCAGGCTGGAACAAATAATGATGAAACAACAAAACATAGCCGTAATATTAGCTGGCGGCAGCGGCCAACGATTCGGGTCCGCGCTGCCCAAGCAGTTCCTGCCGCTGGCGGGCAAAACCGTCATTGAATACAGTGTCGGGGCGTTTGAAAAGTGCGATGCCATCGATGAGATTGCGGTGGTGATGCATCCCGACTATCTGCCTCAGATGCAAGCGATTATCGATCGTAACGGCTGGCAGAAGGTGCGCAAGCTCCTGCCCGGCGGCGCAGAACGGTATCTCTCCACGTTAGCCGCCCTTAATGCCTACGAAGGGCGTTCGGACCTCAACCTCATCTTCCACGATGCGGCCCGTCCGGCGGTAAGCCAAAGAATTATCAATGAAACGGTTACGGCATTGCAAACCCATCCGGCGGTAGCGGTGGCCATACCTGCCACAGACACGGTTTTCGAGGTGACGGACGACGGCAACTTCATCACGGCCATTCCCGCCCGCAAGCGTTTGCGCTGCGCCCAGACCCCGCAGGCTTTCCACATTGACATCATCCGCGAAGCCTATCGTAAAGCATTAAAAGACAAGGATTTCACCAGCACCGATGACTGCGGCGTGCTTCTCCGCTATTGCCCCGAAGTGCCCATCTTCATCGTCCCCGGCGACGTCTCCAACATGAAACTCACCTACCCCAGCGACACCACCCTCCTCGAAAAAACCTTAACCCTCTAACCGTGTAACCATGTAACCATGTAACCGTGTAACCCCCTCTACAACACGGTAATACTGCCTACCACGTGATACGGTCTTCCCGCACTGTCGGTATAGTTGATGACATAGTTATAGACATTCTGGTGGTAAATCTGACCTTTCACCTCGCCGTTCCATCGGAAACCTTTGTCGGTGGAATAAAACACCAACTCACCCCAGCGGTTGAAGATGCTGATTTCAAACAAGTTGATCATTCCTTGCGCATGTTCCGAAATACAGAAGTAGTCGTTGAGGCCCTCTGCGCGACCGGGCGTGATCGCATTGGGCAGGTATAGTTCGAAAATACAGGGTTCTATGACATATCTCGCGGTGACACTGCATCCTCCTTGCGAGGCCGTCACCATATACGCGCCGGGAACCGTCACTGTGATGTTGGGCATCTGCTCGCCCGTGCTCCATTCGTAGTCCGTCATGTTCGTCACCACCACCAGTTCGGCCTGCATGTCCTCGCAGAAGTCGGGGGTGAGGTTTTGAATCCGCAACATCGTGTCGATGACAGTGGCTTCCAACCGTATGATACTGTCACAACCGTCGGCCGTTTGCAGGTTCAAGACACGCAGCAACGTGTCCGCACCCACGGTCTCGGTCGGCAATATCGTGAACCCATTTGCGTAGTAGCCGTCACCTTCGCAAATCTCGACGCTATAACTCATCTCTTGCGGCTCGTGGATGGTCAGCACCAACGTCACCACACTGTCGCAACCCTGGGCATTGGTGTAGTTTCTTACCGAAGTGAGGACGTCTAACCCCACCGTCTCCGTTTCGGAAATGTCGAATCCGTTCTGTTGATAGGGTTGTCCCTGGCAAACCTCATCGTAGATGGTGTCGCTGCTGATCGGTCCGACCGCGATGGTCAGCGTGTCACTATAGAGCGTGCCGCAGCTTCCGCTGATCCAGGCGCGACGCAACTGGAAGTCGCTCGTGACAGGCGTGAGAAGCGTGTAATTCTGGGTGTTGTTCGTGCTGGAAGCCGGGCCCCACGCGTTGCCGTCGGAGGAGATCTGCCATTGGTAAACGCAATCGTCGCCGGTGGCCGCCGTACCGTTGACCGTGCCCATCGTGTCGCCAAAACAGAGCGTCTGCGAACCGGAGATGGTTCCGGGCGACATCGGCCCGTGAAGCGTATTGAGCGTCACCGTGGCGGAGGCCGAACATCCAATCGCATCCGTAACGGAGAACGTGTAGTTTCCGGCCGGGCGGTTGCTGATCTGCGTCGTGGTGGAGACAGAGGCACCCGCACTGTTCGTCCATTGGTAGGTCAGCGGGGAAATTCCACCGGTGACCGTGGCCGTGGCCGCACCGGTACTCTCGCCGTAGCAGTTGATATGGGTAATGTTGCCGACGGTCGCATTCAGTGCATCGACCGTCACCGTATAGGTCAGCACACTGTCGCTGCCGTGTACCGTTTGCAGCGAATCGGTCACCGTGCCCGAAGCCGCGAACGTATGCCCGTGCCACAGCAACGGAACCGCATTGGCGCAAACCGTCGTGTCAAAGGACTGCGTATAGTTCATATAGACGTACACCTTCTCCGTGACGGTGGAGTCGCAACCGTTTTGGGCGGGAACAGCGTAACTGAACTGGAATTCCGCTGGCGACCCGACCGGGAAAATGGTATCCGACGGCGCGAAATAATACGGCAGCTGGTTCTGCATCAGAAGCAATGTGTCGTATGTAATAGAGCTGTAAAGTACTGTCAAATTGAGTGTTATAACACTATCGCAACCAACACTGTTTGTCAGCGTGTCCATATAGACGCCCGTTTGGGTGTAGAGGGTTCCGTTCCAAAGGAGACTGTCACAAACGGTGTCCTCAACCGTTGAATAGGTCGGACTGGTGAACTCGACAGAGACCGTTGCGTCGTAGCTGCATTTTGGGTTTGTAGCTGTGACACCATAGTCGCCCGATGAGGTTACCGTAATGGTTTGCGCCGTGTCGCCGGTACTCCAGACGAGAAGGGCGGCAGTATCGGCACAAACGGCAGTAAGATGCGCGGTATCATCAACGCAAGGAACAGGCAGACCTGAGATAGTCGTTGTCGGTATGGGATACACCGTCAGATTGATGGCCACCGTGCTGTCACAACCATGCACGTTGACCCCATTCCACGTGATTTCCTGACTCTGCGTGTAGGTCGTCCCATTCCACACAAAACTGCCGCAAACGGTGGTGTCGAAGACCGTATTACTCTGCATATAAACATTAAGATAGACCGTGGTATCGTAGCCGCAACCATATTGGTCTTGTAAGTGGAAGGTATAAGCTACCACCGTATCGTGTTCGAGCGTGTCGGGCGGCGAGAAAAGGAATGACGTATCGCTGACGGTGGTCACCCATGGACCGTCCACCGTAACGAGTGTCACATCTGAAAATGAGGTGGGGACCAGATACGGAGCCAACGCCAGCTCCCATTCGAAGATGTAACCGTTATCATCATTCGTCCCGTCAATGACCTCGATATACCAAGAGCCGTTCAACGGACACCCAATCAGACTTTGGAATGACTGGTCCGGATGATAAAACTGCGTTCCTGCCGCCACATTGGAGGAATCAAAGATGTCCACATAATGTGCTTCGCCATTCCAAAAAGTATAATAAGGATTGGTATGTTCATGGGCATTGACCGCTCTGTAAACCAGACTGCCCTGACCCGGGGCGTAGGTATAACCTTGGTCATTGTTGTTAGACCAGCAGTAATTCCACCCTATTCCAGGAGCATTATCGTAGGTATTGGGATTACAAGCATTATTTCCCTGTGAAGAATGGTCGTAAGCCATACCGAAGAAGGTGCTGCCGCTTGCGTTGTTCCCGTTTTGCCAATTTCTGGATGTCAGCGGGATTTCAGACATGCACGGTCCATCAAAAGTACTACTACTGTGACCTTTAAATTTCAGAATATCAGCCTTCTGCCCATTTGGACAAGTCAAGTTGATATAAACGTCGCTCGCATAGGAATGCTCCATGTTGAGACGAACGTACAGAATGTCATTGACGGAACTCACCGTCGATCCAGGCGCGAAATCCGTGAACGTGAGCGGTGACTGATAGGAACAACCGTAAGGCGAACAATAGACCCCGTCGGGCAGGAAAACGGTATCAGCCCAAGAAAGCGTCGATACGGGATTTTCCAAAACGATGGTGCATGTACTCTGGTGACCAACTGTGATGGAAAAGTCGTTGCCGGCACAAAGGTCTGGAAACTGGAAGTATTCGATGGGGTTCACGGTAACGGATTCAGTCAAAGGCAAGGAGTCGGTAGCGATACAGCCATACTCGTTCGTGACCGTCAGACTGTAAACACCGATAGTATAGACATTTGTAGTCTGAGTGGTATCGCCAGTACTCCACAAGTAAGAGGTGGCGCTATCGGCAACAAGCACCGCAAAATTGTCGGCACACAGCACTTCCGGACCAGTGATGTGGGCATTCGGACTCGGCGATAGATGCAACGTCATAGTCACGATGCTGTCCACCCCGTTGGCGGCAGTCAGCATAGCCGTCTGTGTCCCGACAGTCGTAAACACTTTGCCGTTCCACGTAAAGGGCAGCTCATTCGGGCAAACGGTGGAATCGACTTCGGATGTAACATTATAGAGGACAGTCAGTTGTAACGTCAACACACTGTCACAACCGTTCACGTTGGTCAGATGCTGGATGTAAGTGCCCGCTGTGTCATAATGGAACCCGTTCAGCTGATACGACGGCAGGTCGTTCTCCAGCACGGTGTCCGCAAAGGTCCCGGCCGTCGGATAATTCACCGTTAGGGTCATCACCACAGTGCTGTCCACCCCCGTGGAGGCAATCACCGTGACGGAATCCGTACCCGCTCCGGCAAATTCCACACCGTTCCATACGATCGGCAACAGACTGTCACACACCGCACTATCGATTTCCGTCCGCACATTATGCAGCACTGTCAGCGCGATGGTGAGTGTGCTGTCACATCCCAATGCATTGTCGAGATGCTGCACATAAACTCCCGTGGAATCATAGGCAAAACCATTCACCGTATAGGGAAGTTCGTTTTCTATTTCGCTTACTATCAACGTGCTATCCGATGATGCGTTGACTGTAACCGTCATCACCACGACACTGTCCACCCCGTTAGCGGCAATATAGGTCATCGAATCCACTCCCGCCTCCGTGAACGTGATTTCGTTCCAGAGAACCGGCAACAGACTGTCGCAAACGGTGGTATCCAATTCCGTCCGCACATTGAGCAAAACGGTCAGGTGAAGCGTGATGGCGCTGTCGCAACCGGCAGCGTTGATCCGATGCTGGACATATTCACCCGTGGCAAAATAACTGCTGTCGTTCAGAACATAGGGGAGATTATTCTGCAAAATGGTGTCGTAAAGGTCACTTGTGGTGGGCAAACCCACTTCCAAGGTCTTCACCACAATGCTGTCCGCGCCGGAGACGGCCGTAAACGTGTCAATGACAACCCCGGCGGCGGTCCAATCGTGTCCCTCCCAAGTAGCCGGCAGATGATCCTGACAAATCAGCGTATAGCGGTAAGTGATGGTGTTGCTTGCCACCAACAGATGGATTGTCAGCATACTGTCGCATCCAGCGGCGTTGGTCAGATGCTGCACGTAAGAGCCGGCGGAATCGTATGTGACCTCGTTGACAACATAGGGAAGATCGTTCTCCACAATGCTGATCACCACCGTCTCGTTGGTCGAATTGTTCACGGTCATGTGCATCACCACGGTGCTGTCGGCGCCGTTAGCGGCCTCATACACCACAGAATCAACACCCGTCGCCATGAACGGAATGCCGTTCCATACCACCGGCAACAGCGTGTCACAGACAGTGCTGTCCAACTCCGTCCGCACATTGTAGAACACGGTCAGATGGAGCGTGATGGTGCTGTCACAACCGGCAGCATTCTCCCGATGCTGCACATACACGCCGGTCGTATCGTAACTCTCGTCATTCAATGCATAGGGCAGGTCGTTTTGCAGCACCGTGTCATAAAGTTCGGTGAAGGTGGTGTCTGTGACAGTGAACACCAACATATAGATGCTGTCGCAGTGGAAAGAGGTAGTGAGCGAATCGTAATATATTCCGGTGCTGTCAATTTCTTGATTATGCCATAGATACGGGAGCTCATTGGCGCAGAGGGTCAACGCGGTCGTGTCATGGAAAACCGAGTGCACCGACACCGTAATCACCTCAATGTTTTCCGCACAATCCAAAGGATGGGAAATGGTGACGGAAGAGGTGCTGATGAACGTTTGACCGTGCCAATACAGCGGAATCTGGTTCTCGCAAACAGCAGTGTCATAATGGTATATGACAGAAAGATGCATCGAGACCAAACTGTCGGCGCCGTGCGTGGTATATAGCAGCGTGTCCTGACAACCCGCCTGCGTGAAGACCACCCCGTTCCACTCGTAAGGCAGCTCGGAATTGTCCACCGTATCAAAGAGTTCTATATGTCGATGCGCATAAATCGTGATGTAAATCACCGTGTCAAAGACACATATATTCGTATCGACCAAAGTGAACGTGTAGGACACCACCGTATCGTTCTCCAGCGTGACAGGCGGGTTGACGAAAAAAGTGGTATCCAGCAGCACACCCACCCAAGGACCTTGCAGCAACATGATGTCAATGCTGGCGCTATCCAGGATAGTGAGGGACAGATTTTGCGTGTCACCGGCCATCATGTTGGAGAGATGGGCATCAAGAGCGGGGTTATGCGCCGTATGAAGATGGAAAACCGCAGATTCCGTATGACAGCCGTTCGAATAAACGGCCGTGACGGAATAGCTCCCCGGATTGCTGACGGTAATCGTCGGCGAAGTGCTCCCTGTGCTCCAATGGTAATACAACGGCTCTATCTCGGCATGGGCAGTTAGCGTGACGGACCCGCCAGCACAGATGGACTGCGGCCCGCTGATTGTCACAGGGGAAGTGTGAACCACCTGCAGATGCACCGTCACGACACTGTCGCAGCCGTGAATATTCTGCAGGGTATCGGCAAAGGTGGTGTCCGCATGGTAAGTGACGCCGCCCCAGACGAGGGAATCACACGCAATGATGTTCATGGTGACGGCATTGCGAGCGTAGTACGTGACACTCACAACGGTGTCGTAACTGCAACCGTAAGCGTTGTAACAGTGGAAGATATAGTTGACCACGGTGTCGTGGGAAAGATCGGCAGGCGGCGAGAAGAGGAACGAGGAATCGGAAGTGGCCGTCACCCAAAGGCCTTCCACCTCAACCTGCACCGTATCCGTAAATTCCACCGTCTGGAAATCCTCTACCAACGCCAATTCCCACTCGAAGATATAGCCGTTGTCGCCCTGCACCCCGTCAACCACTTCAATATACCAAAGACCGTTCAACGGACATCCGACCAAACTGTCAAACGAGTCGTCCGGATGATAGAAATTCGAGCCCGAAGCCACAAAAGAGGAATCGAAAGATTTATAACTCTGGACGGCATAATGGGCGTTCACATTCCGATAAATCAAACTGCCGGCCCCTCCCGCGTAGGAGTACTGGTCGTTGTTCGACCAACAGTAGTTCCATCCCACACCAGGCACGTTTTCGGGTTGGGTGGGATCACACGGGTCGTTGGAAGAACTGTAAGTATGGTACGGCAGCCCAAAACGGGAGCCAGACGAAGTGTTGGTTCCTCCCGATTGCCACCCGCGTGAAGTAATCGGGATGCTGTCGCTGCAATCCGAATGCAGGGAGGCACTGAAGGTTCCCCATCTCAAAACATCCGCTTTCTGCCCGTTGGGACAGGTCAGGTTGATGTAGAGATCGCTGCCATAGGAGTGTTCCATATTCAATCTCAGAAAACGGATATCATTGGCACTGTTCACGTGGGCCGTGTCCGCATAACCGGAAAAGACCAAAGGAGCTTGGTAGAAACAGCCGTGGGGTTCGCAATAGACCCCGTCGGGCAGGAACACCGTGTCGTGAACCGTAAGGTCAGTCTCGTGGGTGACGAAGGTCTGCGTGGCGACGGCCTCATGTCCCACCACGATAGAATAACTGCCGCCGGCGCACATCTCCGGGAATTGGATGGGCGGAATCCCATTGACCTGCATGGAACTCACCTTGAACGTGTCCACCACCTGACACGAGGTGGAGGACGAGACCGTCACGGTGTAGAGATTCACCTCCGAAACAAGAATCGACCGGGTAGTGTCGCCGGTACTCCAATAATAAACCGTCCCCTCACGGGCGGTGAGAGTGTCGGAGGCGCCATCGCAAAGGATTACCGATGTGCTCATGGGGAAGATTTCCCCTATGGCGATGGTCTTCGAGCCGGTACCCGTGCATTGATAGGCGGAAGTGGCGGTCACCGAATAGGTTGAGAGTTGTTCCGGTGTCACGACAATGGACGCGGTGGTGTCTCCCGTGCTCCAAATGTAGGCTATCAGATTGTCGGGAGCGCTTGCCTGCAAGGTGACGGGACTTCCCGCACAGGTCGTGTCCACGGAGGAAGACACGCTCACCTCCAACATCTCCCGGATGGCCAAATGCAAGGTCACGGTACTGTCGTAACCTATCACGGTGGGTATCGTGTCATAATAGTCCCCCGCCGCTGTAAGCAGTTGACCGTTGAAATCAAGGGTGTCGCCCAGACAAATCGTATCGTACAGCACCGTATGCCTGTGTGCATATACTGTGATATAAACCACGGTGTCAAAGATACATCCGTTCTCGTCAACCAAAGTGAACGTGTAGGCTACGACGGTGTCGTTGGCCAGCGTGTCAGGCGGCGTGATGATATAGACCGAATCGTTGATCGGCGTGACCCACAGGGAATCAAAAAATGTCTGCGCTATCGAAACATAGTGGTTGCCGTTGAGTCGTTCCGACACCCCTAACTCGCTCTCGAAAATATAGCCGTTGTCAATGGTAATCCCGTCTATCACCTCAACAGTCCAGGTGCCGTTCACCGGACATCCTATCAGACTGTCAAACGACTCATCGGGATGGTAAAATTGCGAGCCCTCGGCCACGTTGGAAGAATCAATGATGACCTTGTTCAAATGAGACAGGGTCTCTATACCTCCGCTGTAATACAAGAGGGCGTTGCTCGGAGCCACGAGACACCCATTGGAAGAAGCATACTGATAGCCTTCGGTGGTATTGTCCGACCAACAATAGTTCCATCCGACCCCGGGTTTGTTTTTCGAAGAATCACAAGGATAATCGAAGTTGTTATAGAGTGTGGAAACATTCGGTTGTCCCATCCATATTTTCACATTCGGATATTGAGCGTAATAGACGGCATTGACATTTCCGCTTGGCCAACCATAATGCGAAGTGCCTATGGAACTCAAACAGGAAGATATGCTGTTCCCATTGTATTTTTTCAGAATATCGGCCTGCTGCCCGTTCGGACAAGTCAAGTTGATGTAGAGGTCGATGGGGGCGGAATGCTCCATCTTCAGGCGGATATAGCGGATGTCATCAGCCGAATGGATAACCGCCGTGTCGGGAAAACCGGAAAAGACCATCTCCGCCTTGTAGGAACAACCGAGAGGTTCACACGGCACCCCGTCGGGCAGGAAGGTGACGTTCGAGTAAGTGAGCGTGGACTGCGGGTGGATGTATTGCAGGTTATCGCCAACCAAAGTGCCGATGACCACCGTCTGGGTGTCGCCGGCAATCATGTCGGAAAGATGCGCGTCGATAATGGGATTCTCCGATACATATACTTGGTATCCAGTCGATTCGGAAGAACAACCGCCCGCGAAGGTGGCCGTCACGGTATAAACCCCGGGCTCACTCACCAGAATGGTCTGGGTGGTGTCGCCGGTGTTCCAAAGATAGGACTGCGCATTGCTGGCGGCAAGGACAACGGAAGAGTCGGCGCACATAAAGTGAGGACCCGTGATGGTGACGGTCGGGATCTCGGTGAAGTGCAAGTGAACCGTCACCAGGCTGTCGCAGCCATGGATGGTCGCCAGCGTGTCGGTAATGGTTGTGTCTGCGGTATAAGTGACCCCGTTCCAGACAAAGCTGCTGCAGACGGAAGTGTCGATGGTAGTGTATTGGCGGGCATAGTACCAAATGCTCACCACCGTGTCGAAACCGCAACCGTACTCGTTGAAACAGTGGAAAGTATATTGAACCAACGTATCATAGGGCAGATCGGCGGGCGGCATAAACACAAAGGAAGAGTCGCTGGTCGAGGTCACCCACGGCCCCTCGACAGTCGTCTGCACCACATCCGCATACACCACTTCCGGAATATCCTCCGCCAAAGCCAGCTCCCACCCGAAAATGTAGCCGTTATCCACATTCGCGCCGTCCATCACCTCGATGAACCAATCGCCATTCAACGGACATCCAATCAGACTTTCAAAAGACTCGTCAGGATGATAGAACTGCGTTCCAGCCGCGACATTGGAGGAATCAAAGGAATTGGGATAGACAGGAACCGACCAATAATACGTGGGTGTCGCATCGAGATTGGGAATGGCGTTGCATTCCCGGTATATCAAACTGCCGGTGCCGCCTGCGTACGTGTACCCTTCCGACGTGTTGTTGGACCAACAATAGTTCCACCCTGTTCCCGGCGCATTATTGGGACGAGTGGCGTCACAAGGATATCCGAAATCATTGGGTTTATAGGGCAATCCGAAATCCGTGCCCTGAGCTGCATTATGGACATCACCGGTATCACTCTGCCATCCTTTTGAATCATTGGAAATAAGGGAGGAGCAATCCGTGTTTCCGTATCCTTGTTGATAATCACCCCATTTCAAAATATCCGCTTTCTGGCCGTTAGGACAAGTCAAATTGATATAAATGTCCCCGGCAAAGGAATGTTCGAGGTTCAGTCTCACATACCGTATGTCATTCACGTCGCTCACGATGGCGTCATCGTCATATCCGGCGAAATGCAACGGCGAACGGTAGGAACAACCATACGGGTCGCAATTGGCCCCGTCGGGCAGGAACACGGTGTCGTTCAAGGCCAGAATGGTCTCGTGCGTCTGGAAAATCAGGTTGCAGGAAAAGACATAGCCGACGGAGATGGAATAGCTTTCGCCGGCACACATGTCGGGAAGGTCAATTTCGGAAACGGTGTTCACCTTGACGGTGATGACTTTGAACGTGTCCACCACAGGGCATCCCGTGGAGAAAGAAGCGGTCACCAAATAGGAGCCCGAAGAGGTGACAGAAATCGACTGCGTGGTGGCGCCGGTGCTCCAAAGGTAAGCGTCGGCCTCGCGGGAGGTCAGCACGGCGATGGAATCGTGACAAAGATAGACGGTATCCGCTACCGGTTCGCTGTTGAGCACCGTCACCAACTGCGATGCCGTTTCGCTGCATCCCGACGACGTGGTGACGGTCACGGTATATGCCGTGGTCTGCTCCGGCGTGACAGAGAGAGTGGCCGTCGTGTCGCCGGTGCTCCAAAGGTAAGTCGGCTCGTAGGTGAAGCTTCGCACGGCGCGGACACTGTGCAAAGTCGTTTTGGTGGCAGTGTTAAAAGCACCTTGGTTGTAATGGATTACCCAAGCGCTTGATTCATTCTTCTCGGCGCTGCACCAATACTGATTTATCGTCATTTCCGTACCACCCGCTTCGAGGAGGGCGGAGGTGATGAAGGGCAGTTGCGCAAACAACATTGAGAGCTGCGCCGGCGAAGGAAGCACCCATCCGTGAGCGAAATCCACCACTCCGGCCGCGTAAGTCGCATTGTTGTTCTGATAGTTGCGCAACGCCTGCGTATTCGCATACCCTGCCGTGTCGTACAACAGGTTTTGAAGTTGAGAAGGGTCTTGATTGGCAAGTCCCGGCACATCGGAAATGTCACCCCACTTGCACGACGTGGAGGCATCGGTCAAGGCCACTACCCAACCGCCGCTGCCGTCGGGATGGAGATAATAGACGATGCCCTGGCTGCCATCCGGCGCAGTATAGACATCCCCTATCTGGTAGGTCTGCGCGGAGAGCATCCCGAAGCACAACATCCATAATATGACCAATATTCTCCTCATCATCTATCAAAAATTCCGTACACTACGCACCCCAAAGGCAAAGTACTTGGACCAGAACGTCAAGTTTCCCGTACTATGCACGACAAACGCCCGGCTCTCATTACTTTCCGTTGAGGTCCAATAGTAAAAAGAATCATCCATCGGGAACGGGGTTCCGCTCACGATTTGCAAAGCGTCATTCACCTTGATTATTTCGCTAAAGAGTAACCTCATCTGCCCAGCCGAGGGCATATACCATCCATTTTCGAAATCCACCGCGTGCGCCGCCGGACAGGTGGAAAGATCCGTCTCCGCAAGGATGGTCTGGGTGTTGCCGTAACCATCCAAATCCATCATGGCTTCGCGGGCATTCGCGTAATTGTCCAATGTGGGGATATCCACATATTGGCCGGAAGGGGTCCATGCCGCACTCGTTTCCTGATCGTTCAAATGCACCGCCCATCCGTGCTCACCGGAGTTATCCACATAAAAGACCACCCCTTGGGCCGTTTTGCCCAAATCGAGTGACCACGAAGAAGGCTTCACAAAAGTGCCGTCGGTGCAGAGAATGTCGCCAACCGCTACCATCGGGGCCACATAAACATTGGTCGCCGAAGCCTGCAGGGTGACGTTGTTGTTCAAACACACCGTGTCGTCGGTGGCGGTAAGGGAGACCTGCGGGGTTTTGCCGAGCGTGAGCCGCAACGTCACGGAACTGTCACAACCGTTGGATGCGGTCAGGTGCATCGTGTAGAAACCGCTTTCAGTATAGGTGGTGCCGTTCCACGTGAAGGTGTCACAGGCGGTCTCCACCATCACCGTGTCAAACGTCGGGTTGGTGAAAACGGTGGTCGTTGCCGAACCCTGACTTCCATGGCCCGCCATCACGGTCACGGTGTAATCCGTCGTATGCTCCGGAGCCACCGTAATGGAGGGCGATCCCGCCCCCGTACTCCAAACATAGAGCGGATAGGTGAAGCTACGCACGGCGCGAACCCGGTAATTGCCGTTTTTAGGCCAATCGGTTATGGCTCCCGAATAACCTTCCGAGGCAAAACTAACCGCCCAAGCCGTAGTGGTATTCACCTCGGCGCTGGTCCAATAAAAGGCGTTGTACAAATCAATACCTCCTGCCGCCACAATAGCGGGGGAGACGAAAGGCAGCTGCACATAGAGCATCTGCAATTGGGCGGGAGAGGGCAATACCCAGCCGTTCTCAAAATCCACTATCCCGGCAGCGTAGGGCAGATTGTCCTGGTAATGGGCACGGATCTGCTGCGTGTTCGTATAACCGGCAGTGTCTAACAAAATCTGAGAAGCATCGAAATTCTGGTCGGCAAGTCCCGGAACATTGGACATACTCCCCCAGATGCAGTTTGATGCGGTCGCGTCTTTGAGCGCGACCGCCCAGCCGCCACTGCCGTCGGGATGCAGATAATAGACAATGCCCTTGCTGCCGTCCGGCGCGATGAACAGATCACCGACCCGCAAATGCTGGGCCGACAGACCGCTCCAAACGCCAAGCAGCGCCATTATCCATAATATGTTCCGTATAAGCCTCATCCTCAAAAATTTCTAACACTGCGTATTCTATTGTTATTGTAGTATTTATAGTCGCTCCGCGGACTTCCTCCATATACCAAATTCCAAGCACGACCATCTGTACTTTCGGTGGAAGACCAGAAGAAATAGTGTTCTTCCAAATCGAAAGGAGAGCCCCCCACCAACGTCAAGGAAGCATTCAACGTCACGATTTGCGCATGGAGCTGGGTCAACTGACCGATGGCCGGCAGATACCAGCCGTGGTCGAAATCCACCGCCCAGGCGGCCGGGAAGAGGGTCGAATTGCCTGCCGCACGCAACTTCTGGGTGTTGTCATATCCGTCGAAATCTGCAATGGCATCACGGGAATTGACTATATTGTCCAACGTGGGGACATCGATATTGCTACTCTCCTGCGGGGACCACTGATACCCCTGCTGGGGGCCGCCGAGATTGTGCAGATCCATCGCCCATCCGTGTTCATCCGTGCTATCGACGAAAAAGACGATGCCCCAGGCCGTCTTTCCGGAGGCGGCGAAGGCGAACGGTTTCACCGTGGTGCCGTCGGTGCAGAGAATGTCGCCCACGGCCACGGGCGGCGCCTGCGGGACGGCAAATTCCTGCGCATTCTCAATGACGGCTTGCAGGACAGCGCTATCTCCGGCGCAAACCGAATGGGTGGTGGCGAGGATCGTCACCGCTGGTATATGTTCAATCGTCAGCTGCAAGGTGACCATGCTGTCGCAACCGTTGGCAGCCGTGTAGTATTGGGTGTAATTCCCACTTTCATAGTAGGTTACGCCGTTCCAAAGATAACTGCCGTTGGCCGTTTGGGTAATAACCGTGTTCTCGACAGCCTTCACCATCAGTTCCAACGTCACCGTGGCGGAACAGCCATTCATTTCGGTCGTGCGCGTGCGGGTGACGATGCCGGCCGTTTCGGTTTCCGCCGCCGTGAGCGTAAATCCGTTGGCCTCATAGTCAACCCCCTGACAGATCGTGTCGTAGAGCGTTTGCGAACCGTCCGCGGCCACCAAAATCGTTTGAGCGGCCGTATTGCGGCATCCGTACTCCGAGGTGGCCGTCACCGTGTAGGTGGTGGTCTGCGCAGGCGTCTCCTCGATACTCGGCTCCGTGCTGCCCGTGTTCCACAGATAGGTCAGCGAGCTGTCGTGTACCACCGTGGTGTAGGTGAAGCTGCGCACAGAACGGACAAGATACCCACAATAAGAGTCTTCATCACAAAAATTCTTTAGTTTGAGTTCAAAACCTCCAGGATAAAACGTACTAAAAGATACCACCCACGCCTCTGATGCAGATTGTTGGGCACTGGTCCAATACATTAAATCAGAATACCAAATTTGCGTGGAAGAGCCCGGAATCGTTCCGCCAGCACTGACAATACTGGATGAAATAAAGGGTATCTGTCCAAAAAGGATGCTCAGCTGTCCCGGGGCGGGAAGATACCAACCGTTATCAAAATCCACCTGCCAGGCAGCATTGTATTTGCCGTCAGTCTCTACGGGATGGGCATTCCGCATCGCAGCGGTATTGGCATAACCGGCGGTGTCTTGTAACATTTGGTAATTATAATCGGGATTTTGATACATTAATCCGGGAACATCTCCTGCAGGCCCCCATATACATGAATGGGGAGCGTCGTGCAAGGCTACCACCCAACCGCCGCTGCCGTCCGGGTGAAGATAGAACACAACACCCTGGCTGCCATCCGGCGCCGTGTAGAGGTCACCGACATGGTAGGACTGCGCCGCTGCTGTCAAACCGAAACAGCAGAGCATCACCATCCAGAGTATGTTTCTTATTTTCACTTCTTTATATTTCTAAAAAGATCGAACTCCTCGCGTGTTTTGAGTTGCGTTATACGTTGTTGCCCAAACGTGACCTTTGTTGTCAAGGCAGTGAATGTAGAAGCCATTATCGTTCGTGGAGGACCATAAGTATTTATTATAGCTCGTTCCGTCGAACAACGGCGTTCCGTTTACAAGCTGCATGGAATTGTTGATGGCAATGATACCGCCATACATAACGCTCAATTGCCCCATAGAGGGCAAATACCATCCGTTATCAAAGTCCAGCACCCAAGCGGCAGGAAAGGCCTCCTGTTGGGTCAGCCATTCATTTATGGAAGGGATGCTGCGGATGATTTGCGTATTCCCATAACCATCAAAATCATACATAGCTTCCCAATCGGTGGTTTCTGGAAGTGTGATAAAATCCTCACTACTATAAAGTGCGCACCATTGCAGACCGGTATGCTCTTCCAAGCTCACCGCCCAGCCGTGCTCGCCTGTGCTATCGACAAAAAAGATGACACCCATGGCCGTTTTGCCCGCCGCAGGCCAGTCAACAGGCTTCACAATGGAACTGTCGGTGCAGAGAATGTCGCCGACATTCACGGCCGGCGGGTAAAGAGCGCCGGAATAGATACCGGAGTTGCTGCCCATGGCGTGGATAACCGTGCTCGCACCCGAGCAGATCTCCTCCGGTTGTGCCAATGTGGTCAATTCGGGGTTCCGGACCACCAGCAGCTGCAGGGTGCTGTTGCTGTCGCAGCCTTTGGCGGTGAATCCTTCTTCCGAGAAGGTGAACACCCCCACGCTGTCCTGCCGCGCCAGATGGAAACCGTGCGCGTGGTACTCGTTGCCGGAACAGAGTGTGTCTCGGACAAAAAGATGGTACGACGGGTTATGCGTGACGCTGATGGTTTGGGTGCCGCTGCCGCAACCGTTGAGAGCATTTACGGAGAGGATAGCTGGATTAGGGGCTTCGGGCAAGAAAAAGACCCGCAACGACGAACTCCATATACTGGTCATCACCGACACGCCCGCCGGGACCGTCCATTGGATGGTGTCCAACCCTTCGGCGTTGGGCCAGGCATAGACATATTCTTCCGCATCACAGACCTCCGTTTCACCCGACAGCACTGTCGGCAGCACAAACGGCGGACTTACCCTAAGATGCAGGACCACAACGGAATCGCACCGACCGCCGGTGGGGATGACAAGCGTGTCACTGCGCTTCCCTTGCGGAGGTTGGATGATGTGGAAACCGTTCGCCTCATAATTAAAACCCACACAGATATGCTCGTAAATATGGTGGTATCGCTTGAGCACGGTCAGGAAGAGGGTGATGACATTTTCTTCCCCGTCAGTGCCGAGGAAGGTGTTGCGATACGTATAGGTGCCGACCTTCTCCTGCGGCGGCAAATTGAAATAGTGTTGGTGATAACTGTCCCCTTCGCAGATGGTATCATAGAAGGGACCGGTTTCTGGAATGATGATTCCGGATCCAGAAGTGAAGAACCCACTCAACGTGAAATAGCAATTCACCGTATTGACAATCAAACAGTTGACAGCAGTTCCTCCCGGGTCAAGGGTATAAGTGGTCGGGTTGGTGTACGTATGGTTGTCCCAGTTGTAGTTGGGAAAGCCCTCGGGCGCGGACACGGTAATTTGGTTTCCGCTTATATTGTTGACCGTCAATTGATTGCTTATGCACGAAGCCGTGTAGTAGGCGTAACCGTAGTGGCCTTGCCAGCCGCAGTCGTAAGTCACGAACTGGAGTTTGACTTGCTGCCCGATATAGTCGGAAAGGTTGATGCTCATGAGCCCCCAGGGCCGGTAGCGCACGCCGTGGTAGGATTCGAACCCTTCCAGACCGTAGGCGGCGGACACGTCGTACTGTGCACAGCTGTCGATAAGTTCCCCGTCAAGGTTAAGGACACGCACCATGAACCGCGGCTGCACGGTATGCGGGTGTCCGGGATCTTCGAACACCACGGCGAATTTCACCTGCAGGATGGAATGGGCGATGTCCACGGAGATGGTGTAGGTGACGGCCTCCGCTTCCGAACCGACATTGTCGTTGCCGAGTTTCACCACCGCGCTCTCGCCCGGCGGCAGCAGCGGCAGCTGTCCGCCCGTATTGGGATCCGTGCCCTGCTGCGTGATCACCGTATGCCGCCCGGGAACGATTCCCGTGTTTTGGAACGGGTCGTCCGTGGTGCCATACTGGCAAGTCACGCCCGGCGCAGTCAGGTCCGTGAAGTCGGGACACTGCGCGTGCGAGACAGCCACGGCACACCATGACAGCAGGATTGTCCATATCAGATGCTTCAAATTCATTGGCAACAAAGCACTATCATCCAAAACTTGCAAAAATACAATTTTCCGTGTAATTAAATGACTTTTTTTATCTTTTTATAAATACCCGATTGTTGATATTGTGAGAGGGTTTAAGGTTTAGAAATGGGTTAGAGACGCAAAATTTTGCGTCTCTACAACTCCGGTCTAACACCTGTGTAACTCCGGTCCAACTCCGGTGCAACTCCGGTGTAGGCTGACCACGTTACCAAAAAAATACTATCTTTGCGGTCTCGTTGTAGATTAAAAATTAAACATAAAATATTATGAGTGAAGAAATTAAGAATCCCGTCATTGAAGAATTGAAGCAGTCGGAAGCGCTGCTCGAAGGTCATTTCCTGCTGTCATCGGGCCGTCACAGCGACCGTTACTGCCAATGTGCCAAGCTGTTGCAATACCCTGACAGGGCTGAGCGCGTGATCGCGAAAATCACGGAGCAGGTGAAGGACCTGCACGTGGATATGGTAGTGGGTCCGGCCATGGGCGGCATCATCGTGGCCTACGAACTGGGCCGCCAGTTGGGCGTTCCGGCCATCTTCACCGAACGCGTCGATAACGTGATGTGCCTGCGCCGCGGTTTCGAGGTGAAACCCGGCATGAAACTCCTCATCTCCGAAGACGTGGTCACCACCGGCAAATCCTCCCTCGAAACCATCGAAGTGCTGAAAGCCTTTGGTGCTGAGGTGATTGGCGTGTGCTGCATCGCTGACCGCAGCGACGGTTCCTTCCCCTATCCCGTCTATAGCGCGACCAAGCTCAACATCCAGAACTGGGCCGTGGAAGACTGCCCGTTGTGCAAACAGGGACTTCCGTTTGTGAAACCCGGTAGCCGAAAAATGTAAAAAATTGTATATTTGCCGCCGTTTTAAAAAACATAAATGAAAAACCCGAAATTATCCAGCCGCTACGCCAAGGCGTTGTACGACTTCGCCGGCGAGAAAAACCAGATTGAGGAGGTTTACGGCGACCTGCAGCTCTTCGCGAACACCCTGAAGGAGAACCGCGAGCTTCAGGTCATGCTGCGCAACCCCGTTGTGCAACCCAACCAGAAACATCAGGTTTTCGAGAGCATCTTCAACGGCACCCTCCACGACACCACCTACCAGTTCCTCGACGTGCTGCTGCGCAAGAAACGCGAGCCGGCGTTAGACACCATCTGCGAGGAGTTCCTCAAACTCTACAACAACGCGCACAACATCAAATCGGTGAGCATCGCCACCGCACAGCCGCTGAGCGAGGCCCTCAAGTCCAAAATCGTCTCCCTGCTCGAGCAACAGACCAAAGCCACCGTCGAACTCAAGGAATTCGTGTATCCCGAACTCATCGGCGGCTTTGTCATCCAGATGGACGACTACTACCTCGACTCCAGCATCCTCTCGAAAGTCAACAAGTTACGTCAGGAATTTTCCCAAAACAGTTTCCAAGTACAATTTTAAATCCGCATATAAATGGCAGAAATCAAACCCTCAGAAGTTACATCTATACTGCGCCAGCAACTCCAGAACTTCAACCAGAAGTCCGAAATGGAAGAGGTGGGCACCGTGCTGCTGGTCGGCGACGGCATCGCCCGTGTCTATGGCCTGCAGAACGCCCGCTCCGGCGAATTGGTGACCTTTGTCACCAGAACCGGTGACGAAATCACCGGCATCGCCCTCAACCTCGAAGAGGACAACGTGGGTGTCGTGCTGCTTGGCGATTCCAAATCGCTGAACGAAGGCGACATCTGCAAGCGCACCGGCCGCATCGCCTCCATCAAGGTCGGTGAAGGCCTGCTGGGCCGTGTCATCAACACCCTCGGCCAGCCTATCGACGGCAAGGGCGACATCGAAGGCGAGCTCTTCGAGATGCCCATCGAGCGCAAGGCCCCCGGCGTCATCTACCGTCAACCCGTGAAGGAGCCCCTGCAGACCGGCCTCAAGGCTGTGGATGCCATGATCCCCATCGGCCGCGGTCAGCGCGAACTCATCATCGGCGACCGTCAGACGGGCAAGACGGCCATCGCCATCGATACCATCATCAACCAGAAATCTTTCTACGAACAAGGCAACCCCGTATATTGCATCTATGTGGCTGTAGGTCAGAAAGGTTCGTCCGTGGCCGCCCTGGTGAAGACCCTCACCGAACGCGGCGCCATGCCCTACACCATCGTGGTGACCGCCACCGCCTCTGACGCGGCGGCCATGCAGTTCTACGCCCCGTTCGCAGGTGCCGCCATCGGCGAGTATTTCCGCGACACCGGACGTAACGCCCTCATCATCTACGACGACCTCTCGAAACAGGCCGTCGCTTACCGTGAGGTGTCCCTGCTGCTCCGTCGTCCGCCCGGACGTGAAGCTTACCCCGGCGATGTCTTCTACCTCCACTCCAGACTGTTGGAACGTGCCGCCAAGATTATCGAATCCGATGAGATTGCGGCCAAGATGAACGACCTGCCGGAAACCCTGAAACCCATCGTGAAGGGCGGCGGTTCCCTGACGGCACTGCCCATCATCGAGACCCAGGCCGGTGACGTCTCCGCTTACATCCCGACCAACGTGATTTCCATCACCGACGGCCAGATCTTCTTGGAGACCTCCCTGTTCAACGCCGGTGTGCGGCCCGCCATCAACGTGGGTATTTCCGTGTCGCGTGTCGGTGGTAACGCCCAGATCAAGTCCATGAAGAAGGTGGCCGGTACCTTGAAACTCGACCAGGCGCAATACCGCGAGATGGAGTCTTTCGCCAAATTCGGTTCCGACGTCGATGCCGCCACGCAGTTCGTCCTCGACAAGGGCGTGCGCAACGTGGAAATCCTGAAACAGCCGCAATACGCCCCGTACAAGGTGGAGGAGCAGATCGCCATCATCTTCTGCGGCTCCCGCGGCCTGTTGCAGAAAGTGCCCGTGGCCAGCATCCGCAACTTCGAGACCGAGTTCATCTCCTTCATGCATACGCACCATCAGGATGTTCTCGACACCCTCGCCAAGGGCACCATCAATGATGACATCATGCAGCAGCTGACCGATGCCTGCGCCGAAGTGGCTAAAAAATACGAATAGTTATGGGCAACCTGAAGGAAATACGCACCCGAATCACCTCGATCGAATCGACGCAGAAGATCACCAGCTCCATGAAGCTGGTGTCGGCTGCGAAGCTCCGCCGTGCCCAGACGGCCATCCAGCATCTCCGCCCCTACTCCCAAAAGTTGAGCGAGATCCTGAACGACCTGGCCAGTTCCAACACGAGCACCGAGCAACTGCAGCTCATCGACGAGCGCGAACCCGAAAAGGTGGTCATCGTGGTCATCACCTCGAACAAAGGGCTTTGCGGCGCGTTCAATTCGAACATCGTGAAGACCGTCAACCACCTGGTGGAGGAAAAATACGCCGAACAGCACCGCGCCGGCAACGTGCGGCTGATCTGCTTCGGCAAGAAGGGCAACGAACATCTCAGCAAGCACTTCCCGGTGATGCTCTACAACGAGAAACTGCTCGACAACCCCGACTTTTCCGAGCTTTCCGCCATCGCCGATGACCTAATGAAACAGTTCGTCAACCACGAGGTGGACAAAGTCGATATCGTCTATAACCAGTTCCTGAACGCCGCCACGCAGCGGGTCACGGTGGAAGAGTACCTGCCCGTGACCAAGCTTGGAGGCGACGAAGAGAACAAGGTGACCAACGACTACATCATCGAACCTTCTGCCGACAAACTCTTGAAAGAGCTGATTCCCAAGATATTACGCACCCAGTTATACAAGACCTTATCCGACTCCATCGCGTCGGAACATGGGGCGCGGATGATTTCCATGACCAAGGCTACGGACAACGCCACCGAGATTCTGCGCGACCTGCGCCTGAAGTACAACAACGCCCGCCAGTCGTCCATCACCAACGAGCTGATCGAGATCGTGAGCGGTGCCAACGCGCTGAACGGATAAACCGACGTGAAAAGACTCTGGCTCATATTGGGGATTTTGTGCTGCCTGTCGGCGGTTTTCGCGCAGCAGAAAAAATACTCGGCGCGGGTTTTCGACGGCATCACCTTTCAACCGCTCTCCGGCGCCAGCGTCTATAACGTAAACACTCAGAAATTCGCCTTCACCGACAAGACCGGCCGGTTCGAGATTGCCGTGTCGCTTAACGACACGCTCATCATCTCCAAGTCGATTTACCGCCAGCACGTGGCTGCCATCGACAAAAGGCTGTTCTACGGTTATGAGGACTTCTTCCTTTATTATAAAGCCACGATGCTGAAGGAGGTGACCATCATCGGCATCAATCCTTCGTATGAGGGTTTCAAGAAGGACATCGTGACGCTGGAACTTCCCGAATACTACAAACGTGTGGAGGAAGCCCAGCTGTCGGAATGGCAGAAGGCCAACGCCACTTACAAGCCGAACGGCAACATCCTGTCGCTCGGCGGTACCGCTACCATGTCGCCCATCTCTTTCCTTTATGACAGATACAGTCACAAGGGCAAGATGGGCCGTCTTTACAACGAGATGGTCGACTACGACGACGAGATGGAGCGCATCCAGCAGAAGTACAACCGCGAATTGGTTTCGGAACTCACAGGTTTGCAGGGCGATGAGCTGTTGGATTTCATGATGTACTGCCGGTTCAACTATTACGACCTCGTGCGCTGGAGCGACGAGCAGATCCGCGAGAAAATCCGTTCCAACTACTTCAATTACCAATACGACAAGATCACCAATGAATACGAAAAGATTACCAATGAATACGAAAAGATTACCAATGAACAAAAATAGCGATTTTTGGAAGAAAAATTTCACGTGGATGCACTTCGCCGCGATGGCGGTGGGTCTGCTGCTCGCCATGGTTTATTGGTACAAATCAGGGCAGTTTTCGGACAACATTTTAAAAAAGAGCCCGATCTTGATGGCCCTCTGGGGGGTGGCCATAGGATATATTTTGATTGATTTGGTGAGGTCGAGCAAGAACCGACAAGACAAAAACGAATAATTATTACAAACTAAAATAAATCATTATGGAAGAAAAATTTGAAACTTTGAGAGACAATCCGGCCATGAGATGGACGGCGTTGTTGCTGTTGGCGTTGGCCATGTTCTGTTCCTACATCTTCATGGACATCCTCTCGCCCATCAAGGACCTCATGCAATCGACAAGAGGTTGGGATTCAACCGCTTTCGGTACCATGCAGGGGGCCGAGACGTTCCTGAACGTCTTCGTGTTCTTCCTCATCTTCGCGGGTATCATCCTCGACAAGATGGGGGTAAGATTCACGGCAGTGCTTTCCGGCACGGTGATGCTCATCGGCGGTTTGATCAAGTATTACGCTGTTACGGAAGCCTTTATGGGCAGCGGCGTGGAGGCTTGGTTCAACAATCACCTCAACTACATCCCGGTTTTCCAGGAACTCGGCGTGGCTCCCTTCTACGAAGGAATGCCTGCTTCCGCTAAGGTGGCGGCCGTCGGTTTTATGATTTTCGGTTGCGGTGTGGAGATGGCTGGTATTACCGTTTCCCGCGGTATCGTGAAATGGTTCAAAGGCCGTGAAACCGCCCTGGCTATGGGTTCCGAGATGGCCCTCGCCCGCTTAGGTGTCGCTACCTGTATGATCTTCTCCCCCTTCTTCGCCAAGTTGGGCGGCAACATCGACGTTTCCCGTTCCGTGGCTTTCGGTGTGGTGCTGCTTTGTATCGCGTTGATGATGTTCATCGTCTATTTCTTCATGGACAAGAAATTGGATGAGCAAACCGGCGAGGCGGAAGAAAAAGACGACCCGTTCAAAGTTTCCGACATTGGCAAGATCCTCTCTTCCGGTGGTTTCTGGTTGGTGGCTCTGCTCTGCGTGCTTTACTACAGCGCCATCTTCCCGTTCCAGAAATATGCCGTGAACATGCTGCAGTGCAACCTCACGCTTACTGAGGCGGATGCCAGCACCTTCTGGGGTGGCAGTTCCGTGACGATCATCCAATACCTCATCATGTTGGTGGTGGCGGTCTGCTCTTTCACCAGCAACTTCTCCAAGAACAAAACCGCGAAAGTCGGTCTGATGGCCTTGGCTGTCGTGGCGTTGATCGTTTACTGCTGGATGGGTTACATGCGTGGCACGGCCGAGACCATTTTCGCCGTCTTCCCGTTGTTGGCTGTGGCCATCACCCCGATTTTGGGCAACTACGTTGACCACAAGGGTAAAGCCGCTTCCATGCTGATGATTGGTTCTTTGTTGCTGATTATCTGTCACTTGACCTTCGCGTTCATTCTGCCGCAGTTCAAGGGCAACGCCGCCGGCGGTGTCATCGTGGCTTACCTCACCATTTTGGTGTTGGGCGCTTCCTTCTCGTTGGTGCCCGCCGCTTTGTGGCCGAGCGTCCCGAAATTGGTCGATGAGAAGATCATCGGTTCCGCATACGCCCTCATCTTCTGGATCCAGAACATCGGTTTGTGGCTCTTCCCGCTGCTCATCGGCAAGGTTCTCGACAAGACCAACACCGACGTCATCGATCAGATGAACCAAGGTTTGATCGACGCCGAGACGGCCGCCGTCTCCTACGACTACACCTGGCCGTTGGTGATGTTGGCATGCTTGGGCGTCGCCGCCCTGATCCTCGGCATCATCCTGAAGGCCGTCGATAAGAAGCAGCACCTCGGTTTGGAGGAACCAAACATCAAATAATATGTAGAGACGCGGCGCGCCGCGTCTCTACAAAAATCACAATATGGGACATCCTTTGGGGGTGTCCCTTTTTTTGTCATAGGAGCTGCGGCATTCCTGCCGCAAAACGTTATTAACAACCTTCGACTGGAATGCCGAAAGTTCTAAAATTTTCGGCAAGAATGCCGAAACTCCTACGCCACATTTAGCAACAAGTATATTTTTGAGGAATACAATAAACCTCTCTGCTTCAACGTTAGGTAACGTTTAATACAAAAACTAAAAATGAAGACAAAACTTAAAACCGCGGCATTCTTGTCGCAAAATGACGCTAACGGGCTTCGGCAAGAATGCCAAAGACCCTATCAATTCCTCGAAAAAAACAAATATGTCAACATTTGGGGGACAAATCTGCCGCATTGGCATCAGGACGGTAAAACGCAATTTGTCACATTCCGTTTGGCAGATTCAATCCCACAGTCGAAAATTGAGGAACTGAAAGCATACAAACAGGAATGGATGAAAGCACACCCTTACCCCTGGAGCCAAGAGGTACAAGAAGAATACGATCATAACATTCTCGTAAAGTGTGACAGATGGATAGATGCGGGATACGGTAGTTGCATTCTTAAAAGACCCGATATAAGGAAAATTGTAGAGGATGCTCTTCTATTCTATGACGGGAAACGCTATATCCTCCATTGCTATGTCATTATGCCCAACCATGTTCACGTATTACTCACACCCATGAACGGACATAATGTCACGACCGTATTTTCCAGAGTGAAGGGCTTTTCCGCACATTCTATCAACAAGGTTCTGGGTCAAAAGGGCACTATTTGGCAATCGGGTATATTCGACCGCATGGTGAGAAATTTCAACAACTTCCTGCACTACATAACCTATATTCAAAACAATCCACAGTACTTAAATACTGACGAATACACTTTAGGAGGTGCGGCATTCCTGCCGCATTAAAACATGAACCGCGGCATTCCTGCCGCATTAAAACATGAGCCGCGGCATTCCTGCCGCATTAAAACATGAGCCGCAGCATTCCTGCCGCATTAAAACATGAGCCGCGGCATTCTTGCCGCATTAAAACATGAGCCGCGGCATTCTTGCCGCATTAAAACATGAGCCGCGGCATTCCTGCCGCATT
The DNA here is from genome assembly GCA_017962275.1 of Bacteroidales bacterium. GTDB lineage: Bacteria > Bacteroidota > Bacteroidia > Bacteroidales > WCHB1-69 > F23-D06. The sequence goes on along the minus strand of JAGCVQ010000046.1, from coordinate 11,267 downwards.
AAATAGGGACCGCAGCATTCCTGTCACATTAAAATAGGAGGTGCGGCAGGAATGCCACAGAACGACATTAACGACTTTCGGCAGGAATGCCGAATCTCCTAAAATTTTCGGCAAGAATGCCGAAGCTCCTATGTTGAAAATTTTGTATCTTTGCAGGTTTTATTTTTGGATAAGTATGTTCACTGGAATTATAGAAAAAACAGGAAGAATCGTCAATATCGAGAAGGACCGGACCAACTTCCACTTCACGCTGGAAGTCGATTTCGCCGATGAACTCAGCATCGACCAGAGCATGGCCCACGACGGCTGCTGCCTGACGGTGGTGAAATTAGACAAGGAGAAGAAGCAGTACGTGGTCACCGCGATGGAGGAGACCATGCTGAAGACCAACCTCGGCACCTGGAAGGTGGGCGATGAAGTGAACCTCGAACGCAGCATGCGCATGGACGGCCGCTTCGACGGGCACATCGTGCAAGGGCATGTGGATCAGACCGCCGTGTGCGAGAAGGTGGTGGATGAGGACGGCAGCTGGCGCTTCTACTTCACTTACGACCCCGAAAAGAACAACTTCACCGTGCCCAAAGGCTCCATCTCCGTCAACGGCGTGAGCCTCACCGTGGTGGATTCCGAAAAAGGCCGCTTCTCCGTGGCCATCATCCCCTACACCTACAAGGTCACCAACTTCCACAACTTCAAGCCCGGCTCCGTCGTCAACATCGAGTTCGACGTCTTCGGAAAATACGTGCAACGCCTCTTAGAGGAATATTTCAACAACCGGAAATAATAAAACCACACATACTACGTTAATCACGTTTCACTAAAAAAACGGATCATTGAGAAAGAAAGCAAAACTGTTCGCGATTTTGTGCATCGGGCTGCTGACGGCGGCGCTGACGGGTTGTTCTACGTCCAAAAACACCTTCCCGAACCGCGCTTACCATAACGTAACTTGCAAATATAACGTCTATTGGAACGGCAACCAGGCGATGAAGGATGCCGAGAAGGAGTTAGCCAAACTGTCGAAGGACAACTTCACGACCACGCTCCCCATCTACAACTATCCCGACAAATCCGAATTGGGGCCGTGCCTCTCGCACCTCGACCGCACCATCGAAAAATCGTCGAAGGCCATCCACAAGCACTCGATGATGTTCAAGGGCAAGGAGTACGTGAAAACCATCGACGACGCCTACTTCCTGATGGCCAAATCCTACTTCTACAAGCAGGACTACGTGCAGGCGCAGCGCGTGCTCAACTACATCATGCACACCTACCCCAAGTCGAACATCCTCAACGAGGCGGAGGTACTGCTGGCCCGCACCCAGATGCGGCAGGGCTACTTCGCCAGCGCAGACGAGCTGCTGGAGACCATCCGCTACATGAACGAGAAGAAGAACAAGAAGGATTTCGCGGTGCTCTTCAACGCAGCGAAGGCGGAATACCATCTCACCGCCCCCGACGGTGACGTGCAGGAAGCCATCGACTATATCGGCAACGCCTTGGCCAACAAGCCCAAACGCGAGTTCCGCACCCGCCTGACACTCATCCTCGGCGAACTTTACGAAAAACTCGGACAGCAGGCCGAAGCCCAGAAGAACTTCAAGACCGTCATCCAAAAGTCCAACAACTACGAGATGACCTTCTGCGCCCAGATGCACCTCGCCGCCAACTACGACGGCACCGAGAGCAACCGCAACACCATCACCAAGCAGCTCAACAAGATGCTGGATGACAAGAAGAACGAGGACTACCGCGACCAAATCTACTACGCCTTCTCCGAAATTGCCCGCATTGATGAGGACGATGACCTGAGGAAGGAGTATCTGGCCAAATCCGTGGCCGCCTCCACCGACAACAACTACCAGAAAACCTACTCCAGCATCACCCTGGCCGACCTCTACTTCGAGAGCAACGAGTACCGCGAGGCACAGCACTATTACGACACCGCCATGATGGTCATCCCGAAAAACTACCCGGACTACGAAGAGCTGCAAAAGAAGTCGTTGGTGCTGAAGGATTTGGTCGATAAATTAGATGAAATCGACCTGCAAGACAGTCTGTTGCGCATCGCGAACCTGCCCGAGGGACAACGCAGTGCATGGGTGCGGAAGATGATCGCCGACTATACCGAGGCCGAGCGCAAAGCCGCCGCCGAAGAGGCTGAGCGGATGCTGGCCATGCAGAACGCCGCCTCATACACCAACATCAATAACACCCAGGCCAGCTCCAATGGCAAATGGTACTTCTACAACCAGTCGCTGGTCACCGCTGGACAACAGGACTTCTACCGCCGTTTCGGCAACCGGAAATTGGAGGACAACTGGTTTATCAGCAACAAGACCCAGATCTCGTTCGATGACATGGCGCTGATGAACGACCCGTCGCTGGCAAAGGACACGGTGGAGTATGACGAGGACGGCAACCCCATTGCCAAACGGGAGACCGACCCGAAAAAGGAGGCCTACTACCTGCAGGATCTGCCGCTGACCCAAGGGGCCAAGGACACGGCTAACGCCATCATAGCCAAAGACTTGTACGAAACGGGCTTTATGTATCAGGATCTGCTGAGCGACACCAAGCGCGCCTGTGCCTCTTTCGAATCCTTGATACAACGTTACCCGAAGAGCGAGTACGCCCTGCCCGCCATCTACATGCTCTACACCCTTTACAAGAAAATCGGCGACCCCAAGGCGGAAACCTATAAGAACACCCTGCTGACCCAATATCCCGAAACCGACTACGCGAAGCTGATCCAAGATCCCGAATACTACAACAAGCTGGCGGCCAAGGAGAAAACGCTGGAGAACCAGTATGCGGAAGTGTATGAGGACTTCATGAACAAGCGTTGGCGGAATGTGGTGACCACCGCCGATGCCGCCATCCCGATCTGTCCTGACGAGACGTTGGCATCACAATACGCCTACCTGCGCGCCATCGCCGCCGGACAGGTCTATAACCAGGACACGCTCATCGTCGGGCTGACCAACTTAGTGAGAAAATACCCGCAGCAGCCCGTCGCCGACTTGGCCCGCCTCTATCTGACGAACTTCACGCAGCAACAGATCAACCAGGCATTGGGCATCAAAGAGAACAGTCAGGAACAAGCTGAACTGCAAGAGGTTATCAAACCTGAAACGCAAAAGTCAAGTGCTTTTGTCTTCAATGCCGGCGAGCAGCACTACATCATCCTGTTGGTTAAAAACGCCGAACTGCCGTTGCAGACCGTCAAACAGAACGTCACGAACTTCAACAGCAGCAATTTCAGTCTCAAGAAGCTGACAATCAGCAGTTTCTTCATTGACAACCAGCGTCAGATGGTCACCATCTCCAAATTCGAGAGCAGTTCGGACGCCATGGACTACTACTACCTCCTGCTGAAGGACGAGCAGTTCAAGACCGATATCGAAAACAAAACTATTGAGCCGTTCGCCATCAGCTCCTCCAACTACACCACCTTCTACAACAAGCGGAACGAACGGGCAAGCTATACCGAATTTTTCAAGGATAATTATCTTAAACAACAATAAAACAACGAAGATTATGAAAGATACCGATACTCGTGATTACGGCGGATCTGCCGTGAATGTCATCGCTCAGGGCACCCAGCTGCAGGGCAATATGATTACCGCCTCCGACTGCCGCATCGACGGCGCTCTGCGCGGCAACATCGAAAGCAAGGCCAAAATCATCGTCGGGCGCACCGGCGTGGTGGAAGGCAATATCAAATGCGCCAATATCGAGATTGAGGGCGCAGTGAAGGCTGAATCATTGCTGGTTTCAGAGCTGGTCACCCTGAAATCCACGGCCAACCTGATCGGCAACATCGAAACCGGAAAGATCGCCATCGAGCCCGGTGCCGAGTTCTCCGGCAACTGCAAAATGCGCAACAACCGGGTGGCCGCACAACAACCTGCCGCACAACCCGAAAGAAAGTAACACATGGCCGGCAAGGGCACCCCGGAAAAAAGCTCCCCCATCCACCAATACGCCACCTATTCCAACCTGGCGTTTGAAATGGGAGCCGTTATCGCGTTGGGTGTCTTCGGAGGTATAAAACTTGACAAAGTGCTGAACGTCAGCCCGTTGTTCACCGTTGTCTGCTCTTTGGCCGGCATCGCCATATCGCTATACCTCATCATCCGGTCCACGACGAAAACCCAAAAGAAGCAAAAACATGAGCAAAAAGATACCGATTAGGAAGTTCTCTTTCCGCATCATCGTCTTCTCGGTCATCATCGCCGCCCTCGCGCTGCTGTTCCAGTGGCTTTGGCCGAACCTCGCCACCCCCGCGATGCCGTTCATCGTGCTCTTCTTCTTCGCGATGACCCTCTTCACCATGTACATCGTCCTGCGCAGCGACGACGGCCAGGACGGGCGGAAGTTCGTCTCCTCCTACATGATCTCCCGCACCGTGAAACTCCTTTCCTGCCTGCTCTTTCTGCTCCTGTACATGTTCCTGAACCGCGAAGACGCCCTCCGTTTCGGCATCGCCTTCATGGTCATCTATTTCCTCTACGCTATCTTTGAGATTTTCCTGCTGAAACAAGAGAAGAAATAGTTTCAAGTTAGTCCTGAATCTTGAATCTTGAATCCTGAAACCTGAAACTTGAAACCTGAAACCTGAAACCAAACAATGGATAAGAAAGAACTGCGCCAACAGATTCGTGCCGCGAAAAAGCAGCACACCCCGGAAGAGTTGCGTGAACAGTCGGAGCTGATTCTCCGCAAACTTGCGGCGCATCCGCGATTCCTCGCGGCCGAAAGGGTGATGCTCTACGCTTCCCTTCCCGACGAGGTGCAGACGTTGGCATTCATCGAGGAGTGGCGCCACCGGAAGACCGTCATCCTGCCCACGGTGGTCGGCGACGACATCATCCCCGTGGAACTGGCCGACGACACGCCTTTTGCCGAGGGCGACTTCCACATCCCCGAACCGCAGAACCATCCCTACACCGGCGCTTTCGACCTGATTGTGGTGCCCGGCATGGCCTTCGACAAGGAGGGACATCGTCTGGGTCGCGGCCGCGGCTACTACGACCGTTTCCTCGCCCAACATCCGCAAACCCCCACCCTCGGCCTCTGCTTCGACTTCCAACTGCTCCCCCACGTCCCCTCCGAACCCCACGACCGCCCCATCAACGAAATCCTAACCCTATAACCCTATAACCCTATAACCATGTAACCGTGTAACCATGTAACCCTATAACCGTGTAACCATATAACCCAAAAAAACGTATCTTTGCAGGTTCTCAAAAACAGTAAAGTCATGAATAACATTGAACAACAATTTCAGGAAATCCTCCAAGATAAGAGACCCGAAAATCTCTATAACCCAATTAGTTACATCTTGATGCAATCGGGTAAGCGGTTGCGCCCGCAGATGGTGCACATCGCGTCCGAAATGTTCGATGGCGACCCGGAAGAGACCCGTCACATCGCGGCTGCTTTCGAGATGCTGCACAATTTCACCCTCATCCACGACGACATCATGGACAAGGCTGACGTGCGGCGCGGGCAACCCACCGTCTATAAGAAATGGGACGGCAACACCGCCATCCTCGCCGGCGACGCCCTCGCGGTGATCGCCATGCAACAGCTTCTCAAACTGCAATGCGACCCGAAAACCATCCTCGACCTCATCGAGATTTTCGGTCAGACGGCGGTGGAAGTGTGCGAAGGCCAACAGTATGACCTCGATTTCGAAACCATGGACAACGTCTCCATCGACCAGTATCTCAACATGATACGGCTGAAAACCTCCGTCATGTTCGCCGGTTGCCTGAAAGCCGGCGGTCGCTATGCCGGCGCTGATGAGGAGAGTCTGCAGGCGCTCTACGACCTCGGCATCCACCTCGGCCTCGCTTTCCAGCTCGCCGACGACCTGCTGGATGTCTATGCCGATGAAGAGGTGTTCGGCAAGGCTGTGGGCGGCGACATCAAGGACAATAAGAAGACCTTCCTCCTGATCAAAACCCTCGAACTGGCCGACGAGACGCAAAAGCAACAGCTGCTTAACCTTTTCTCCACCACACCCGCGGACGAGAAAGCGAAGTTCCAGCAGGTGAAGGCCATTTTCGATGCTGTGGACGTGAGAAAGGCCACGGAGGAGGAAATCGCCCGCTACACCGAAAAATGCATGGACGACATTAACCGCATCCACACCACGGAGGAGAAAAAAGCGTTCGTCCTCGACATGGTCCAACGTCTGCAAAGCCGCAACAAATAAATGGCACAAGACAACAGCAAACGCTACTTCGTCATTGTGGCAGCCCTCGGCATCCTGCTGGCGGGCTACACTTTTCATTTGTTCCGTTTGCAGGTGCTGAACAAGTCGTACAAAACCAAGGCCGATGAAAACGCCATCCGAGAAATCACCATCCATCCCGCCCGCGGTTTCATCTACGACCGTCACGACTCGCTGTTGGTGTATAACGACGCCGCCTACGATTTGATGGTGGTACCCAAGGAGTTACGAACCTTTGACACGGCGGAACTTTGTCGTGTGTTGGATTTGGACATCGAGGATGTGCGCAAGAAAATCGAGAAGGCGAAAAAGTATTCTGGCAGCGTGCCCTCGCTGTTCAAGCAGCAGATTTCGAAAGAGGACTACGGTTATCTGCAGGAGAAGATGTCCGAATTTCCGGGATTTTTCGTGCAGAGCCGTACCTTGCGGTCCTACCCGCAGCCCATCGCCGCCCACATCTTGGGCTACGTCAGCGAGGTGGATGAGCAGGATGTGGAGAACGACAGCTACTACCGCATGGGCGACTACATCGGCAAGAGCGGCATCGAGAAGGCGTACGAGCCGATATTGCGCGGCGTGAAGGGCAAGCGGAAGGTGCTGGTAGATGTGCACAACCGCGAGATGGGTTCCTACAACAACGGCGATGACGACATCGTGGCCGTGCCGGGAACCTCCATCTGGAGCACCCTCGACATGCAGCTGCAGCGTTACGGCGAGGAGCTGATGGCCGGCAAGCGCGGCGCCATTGTGGCTATCGAGCCCAAAACCGGCGAAATCCTCTGTCTGGTCTCCAGCCCCAACTACGACCCGAACCTCCTCGTAGGTACCGCCCGTCCGAAGAACTACGGAAAGTTGGTGACAGATCCTGAGAAACCGCTGTTTAACAGAGCGTTACAGGCTGCCTACCCGCCCGGTTCCACCTTCAAGTTGGCTAACGGGCTCATCGCCCTGCAGGACCACATCATCACCCCCTCGACGGTTTATTCCTGCTCCGGCGGCGGCTACCATTTGGGCAGTCACGTCGTGCATTGCCACAACTGCGGCGGCCTCAACATCTACAGCGCAATCCAGCGTTCCTGCAACACCTTCTTCTGCCGCGCCTACTACAACATCCTCTCTAACCGCGTGAAATACAAGAACATCGATGAAGCTTACACCGCCTGGCTCGACTATATGAGCTCGATGGGCTTCCTGCAGGTGTTCGACACCGACCTGCCTTACGAGCTGAAAGGGCGCATCCCGACGGCGGAATATTTCGACAAGAAATACAACAACAGCTGGAACGGCAACACGGTGGTTTCCATGGGCATCGGGCAGGGCGAGGCGGCCGTGACCCCCTTGCAGATGGCCAACATGTTAGCCGTCATTGCCAACAAGGGTTACTACATCCGTCCCCACGTGGTGCGCGCCATCGGTCACAAAGACAGTCTTAACACGCAGTTTAGCGAGAAGGTCTATTCGAAAATCGAGCCGCGTCACTTTGAGACGGTGCTGCAAGGCATGCGTCAGGTGGTGACCTCCGGTACGGGACGCGGGGCACAGATCCCGGGCATCGAGGTGGCAGGTAAAACCGGTACGGCACAGAACCCGCACGGCCGCGACCACTCCGTATTCGCCCTCATCGCCCCGGCCAACGATCCCGAAATCGTCATCTTCTGTCTGGTGGAGAATGCCGGCTTCGGCGCCACTGTAGCCTGTCCTATCGCCAGTTTGATGGCGGAATATTACCTCAACCGCAAAGTTGAGCGCACCGACCTCGAACAACGGATGAAAGAAATGAATATCAAGTAGCCATGCCGAAATTAGAACCCTATAACAAACTGTCCAAGGGCTTTGACGTCCGGCTGATCTGCTACTACCTTGCGTTGGTCGTCATCGGCTGGATCACCATCTATTCCACCTGCTACATTCCCGACGGTTCCACCCCGATTTTCGACTTCTCACAACCCTACAGCAAGCAGATGCTCTGGATTGGGACCTCTATCTTGTTAGCTACCGTTATCCTACTGATAGACAGTGGAATAATACAGCATTATGCCTACTTTTTCTATCTGTTCTGCCTGCTGTTGATGATACTTGTGATCTTCATCGGGGCCGAGATCAACGGCGCGAAGTCGTGGATCAAGATCGGCGGATTCAGCATACAGCCTACTGAATTCATGAAGGTGGCCACGGCATTGGCGTTGGCCAAATTCATGCAGGAGGGCAAGACCGCCAACCAGCGCCGTTACGTCTGGGTGGCGCAATTCGCTCTCATCTTCATTCCCGTCGTGGTGGCGTTGCTCCAGCACGACGCGGGTTCCGCACTCGTCTTCTTCTCGTTCATCATCCTCTTCTACCGCGAAGGACTGAGCGCGGAATTCCTGATTCTCGGCATCATCGCGGCCATCTTGGCCTTCATCACGCTGAAGTTCAACGAGACCTACTCCATCGCCATCATCACGGCGGTATTTATCGCCTTCATGATCGCCAATCGTACCCAGAAGAAGAAATACCGTCGCAACGTCATCGTCTATCTGGCCAGCATCGCGTTCGTCTTCTCCGTCAACTTCCTGTACGAACACGGTCTGGAAGCGCACCAGAAGCAGCGTATAGACACCATTTTGGGCAAGACTTCCGACCCCCTCGGCGCCGACTTCAACCTGAACCAATCGAAAATCGCCATCGGGTCAGGCGGACTTTTCGGCAAAGGGTATCTCAAGGGCACGCAGACGAAGCTCAACTTCGTGCCGGAGCAGAGCACCGACTTCATCTTCTGCGCCATCGGCGAGGAATGGGGTTTCTTCGGCACCTTGGTGGTCTTCGGTCTCTTCGGCGCCCTCATCTTCCGCATCCTCAAACTCTCTGAGAAACAGCGAAATCCCTTTGTCCGCTACTACGGCTACGGCATCGCGGGCATCTTCGCCTTCCACTTCTTCATCAACATCGGCATGACCACCGGCCTGCTCCCCATCATCGGCATCCCGCTACCCTTCATCAGCTACGGCGGCTCCTCCCTCTGGGCCTTCACCATCATGCTCTTCTGTTTCATCAAACTGAATGATAATTAAGGTTTAAGGTTTAAGGTTTAGGGTTTAAGTATCAGATAATTAGATAACGGTCGAAGAACCATATATATGAAAAATTTCCTTGAGCAGCCTCGAAGAGGCAACACGCGCGAAGCGCAAATAACCCCACACAAGCGAAGCGCAGTGTGGGGCCCAACAGAGACGTTAACCGCAATGGCCACGGCGAACGCCGCCCAAAATCCCACCTCCTGCGTCCCTTTGGCGCAGTCTGGCTCGCATCGACGCTACTATCGCTTTACCTTTGGCGACAATAGCACGCTGATAGGTGCTTATAATGACGATGTTACGGAAAACCGTGCCTTTTTCGAATACACCCGCTTCTTCGCCGGGAAAGGGTTGAACGTCCCTACATTGATTGCCGTTCACGAGGACGAAAAACACTATCTTTTGAACGACCTCGGGACGCAAACCTTGTACGACAAGCTGTGCGAGGTGCGTCAGAACGACGGTGATTTCCAAGAAGTGATGGGTTATTACCGGAAGGTGGTGGCCGCATTGCCCAAGTTCCAGATGACCGCCAAGCAGGGGTTGGACATGTCGGTGGCGTACCCTCGCGCCGCCTTCGACCGCCAGTCGATGCAGTGGGACCTCAACTATTTCAAGTACTACTACCTGAAGATGGTGAATATCCCCTTCAACGAGCAGCTGTTAGAGGATGATTATCAGCGGTTTATGGACTATCTGCTCTCTGCCGCCGCCGACTATTTCCTCTACCGCGATTTCCAGTCGCGGAACATCATGGTGAATCAGGATGAGGTCTGGTTCATTGATTATCAAGGCGGTAGAAAGGGGGCGTTGCAGTATGACATCGCCTCGTTGCTGTATGATGCCAAGGCTGACCTCTCGCCCGAAATCCGCGAAGAGCTGTTGGATGGCTATTTGGACAATTTGGAGCAGCATATTCCGGTGGACCGCGCACAGTTCAAGGCCTATTTCAACGCTTTCTCGCTCATCCGCATCATGCAGGCGATGGGCGCGTACGGTTACCGCGGCTATTTCGAGCGGAAGGCGCACTTCCTGCAGAGCGTCCCGTATGCCATCCGCAACATACGTTATCTGCTGCAACAGAATGCGTTACCGGCCAACCTGCCCGAGCTGAGGCACGTGCTGCAGACCGTGGTGGACAGCTATGTGGAGCCCGCCAAGCTAAATCCGGATGTGCTGACGGTCACGGTGCAGAGTTTCTCGTTCAAGAAAGGGGTTCCGGAGGATCCTTCCGGAAACGGCGGCGGTTTCGTGTTCGACTGCCGCGCCCTGCCCAACCCCGGACGGGAGAAAAGATACGCCACCTTCACCGGCAAGGACGACTGCGTGAAAGCGTATTTAGAGCAATATCAGGAGGTGGAAACCTTTGTGAATCACGTCTGTGCGCTGATCGACATGTCGGTGGACAATTACTTGGAGCGCAAATTCACGCATTTGACGGTCAATTTCGGCTGCACGGGCGCCCAGCATCGCTCGGTCTATTTTGCCGAACGTGCCGCCGCGCATTTGCGGGAGAAATACCCGCAGATCGTGGTGGAATTGAAACACACGAACCCGATGGTGTAGAGACGTCGTACGCAATCTGCGTGGGAAGTTGCGGGCACCGTAGGGGCGAATAATCATTCGCCCCCACAGCCCGCGAAAACCGTTACCGCCTCACCACCTTCTGTTGGTATTCCTTCCCGTCCCCGTCCGTCACGCGCAATACGTACACGCCCGCGGGGATGTTGCGCATGTTGACCGTGGCGGTCGGCGAATGTTCGGCCGGCGAATTGGACGGATTTTGCGAATAAACCATGCGTCCCTGCAGGTCGTACAGGGCGACGGTTGCGATGCCCGCGCCGGAGAGTTCGATGTAGAGGAGGTCGTCGGTGGGGTTGGGATAGACGGTGAGGGCGGCATCACCGGCAATGTCCGTCGTTGCGCGTTTCGCGTGGGTGGTTGCGGTGTCATTTCCGTCGTCACCCTGT
>JAGCVQ010000045.1 GCA_017962275.1 Bacteroidales bacterium | reverse complement strand
GGAGAAACTTCCGTTTCTCCTCTTGTTTGCGGACCGGACGAGACTCGAACTCGCGACCCCATGCGTGACAGGCATGTATTCTAACCAAACTGAACTACCGATCCGTTTGTCGTTTTGACGGCGCAAAAATACACTTTTTTTTAATAGTCCGTCTGTTTCCGAAATATTTTTTTGAATATTGTTATTTTGTTGGATTTCAGTGATATAGCAAATAAAAAAGATTCTTAATCCCTCTTTTGCTTCTAAAGAGCTTTCCAAAAATGGCGATTTTTTCCGTTTCCATCGCCGTTTTTGAACCTTGAACTTTGAACCTTGAACTCTTGTTAGAACCGCCACGTCAAGCCGAAGTAGTACAAGAACGGCAGCTGATAGACGATGTCGTTGGTGATGCGGTTGACGTAGAAGATGTTCTTGTAGTTATAGACGTTGGTCATGGAGAGGCTGAGCTCCAAGGTGTGGCGTTGACCGAGGTAGAATTTCTTCTTCGCGCCGAGGTCGAGGCGGTGATAGCTGGGCAGCCGCGCCTGGTTGAGCTCGGCTAACATAAAGTAAACATCCTCGTTGTCAGCGACATAGTCGTCGTTGATGTGGGAAGGATCATAGTGCGGATAGTAGGCCTGCGTCTGGGTGAACGGGAAGCCGGTACCGAAGTTCCAACGGCAGTTGATCTCCCAAGAACGGCGCTTGCCGAACGAGTAGGAGGCCACCAGGTTGATGTTGTGGCGACGGTCGAAATGCGGGTGGTAGGTGATCTTGCCGTCGTAGCGGTTCACCCAGCCCAACGAATAGACAAACCAGACGTAAACCCCTTTGTAGTCGTATTTCACGGAGATGTCGCCGCCGTACGCGTTGCCCTTCTCCCAAATGAACTCGCTGTCCTCATCCACCATCTTGTAGCGGTTGACGGAAATCAGCTGCGAGAAGTTCTTGAAGTAGGCTTCCACGTTGATGCTCAGCGGACTGATGGGGTCGTACTCCAAACCTAAGATGGCGTGCTGCGCCTTCTGCAGGCGGCCTTTGATCTCCTTGTCGTCGCCGATGATTGTGTTCGGCAGAAGATCCTCCTCCAACGGCGAGGAGATGAATCCATTGAACAGACTCACCACGTCTTGGTCCGATGTGACGGCTACCAGATTCTGGGAGTACATACCCGCCGCTAACTTAAGACGTAAATTCTTGAGTATGTTGTACTTGATAGCCAATCGCGGTTCCGGGGAGACCTCGCCCAGCGAATAATAATATTGTAACCGGAAGCCGGGCTCGATCAACAGTTTGTCGCGGAAGTTGTATTTGTATTTGATGAACAGCGACAGGTCGGTGGTGTGGTCCTCAATCTTGCGCTGCGAGTGGTAAATCGTGTAGTATTCGTAGTTCGTGTTGTAGCCCACCACGTCGAGACCGACTTTCAGCAGGCTCTTGCCGAGGTAGTAGTTGAAGCCGAGGTTGAAGGTGAACCCGTCCATGGAGCTTCTCTTTGGGTCGTAGTTAACATCTTGCAGTTCAGAGGAGTACTTGGAGTAGGCCAAAGAGCCCTCGATGGTGGTGGGGGCATCGCCGGGCACGATGAGGAAGTTGGAGCCGACCCCCCAGTTGTTCCATCCGTATTTGGCCACGGAGCTGTAGTTCACGCGGTCGTCGTAGTTGAAGCCGAAGATGTTCAGCCGTGTGCCGTTGCGGGTGGCGAGCGTCACCTTGCCGTAAAGGTCGAGGAAATTGTAGGGCAGGCCGTCCTTGTTTTCCACGTAGGGGTAGAACACTTTCGCGGATTGCTCCAAGAACGAGCCCTTGCCGGAGAGGATGAAGCTGATGGAGGTCTTGCGGTCGTCTTTGAGCTTCAACAGGGGACCTTCGAGCAGCAGCTGCGCCCCGATGTTGCTCAGGTCGATTTTGCCGGCCAGCCGTTTCTTGTTGCCGTCGCGGGTTTTGATGTCCATGACGGAGGAGATTCTGCCGCCGAATTCCGCCCCGAAACCCGCGGTATAGACGTCCGCGCTGCTCATGATGTCCATGTCGAACACGGAGAAGATGCCGATGGAGTGGAAGGGGTTGTAGATGATGGTACCGTCAAGCAACAGCATGTTCTGCACGGGGGTACCGCCACGCACGTAAAGCTGTCCGCCTTGGTCGCCGGTGGAGATGATGCCGGGCAGCACCTGCAGGTACTGTGCGAAATCGGGCTGACCGCCGATGGCCGGCATCTTGCTCATGTCCTTGGGGGTCACGCTGATGACGGAGGTGCGGGTCTCCTGCTCCTTGCGGGTGTTCTCGCCCACAATCTGCACGGCGTCAAGGGTTTGCGAGTTCGGGGAGATGCTGTAGCGTTTCGTGAGTGTGGTGTTGCTCTGCAACGTGACCGTGTCAAAGAGATCGACGTAGCCCATCAGGGAGACTTTCACCGTGTAGGTGCCCGCCGGAATCTTGTTGATGAGGAATGCGCCGGAAGCGTCGGACAGCGCCCCGTAGGCGGCGCCCATCAGCTGGATGGTGCAGTAGGGCAGGGATTCCCCGGTGGATTCGTCGTACGTAAAACCCTTAATCACCGCATGTTGTGCAAAAGCAAACGTACATAAAACGCTTAAAAGAAAGGCAAGTGTATATTTTTTGATCATCCTTTGTCGCTTTAAAAATTAAGGGCGCAAAGGTACAAAAAATATTGTACGGAAAAGTTGCGCCAAACCGAAAATCTTCGTATTTTTGCCATTTCAAATTCACCTATAAAAAGAGAGATATGCAACCGTTAGTCAGTATCATCATGGGCAGCACCTCCGACCTTCCGGTGATGGAGGCTGCCTGCAAGTTTTTTGACAGTCAGGAGATTCCGTTCGAAATGTTAGCCTTGTCGGCGCACCGCACGCCGGATGAGGTGGCCGATTTTGCGAAACATGCGCACGAGCGCGGTGTCAAGGTGATCATCGCCGGCGCCGGCATGGCCGCCCATCTTCCCGGGGTGATCGCCGCCATGACCCCCCTGCCCGTCATCGGGGTGCCCATCAAGTCTTCCCTCGAAGGGATGGACGCCGCCCTCGCCATGCTGCAGATGCCTCCGGGAATCCCCGTGGCCACCGTCGCCATCAACGGCGCGCAGAACGCCGCCATCCTCGCCCTGCAGATGCTCGGCGTCAACAATCCCGACATGATGGCTAAAGTCGTGGCTTTCAAGCAGAACCTCAAACAGAAAATCGTCAAAGCCAACGCCGACCTCGCGCAAGTGTCCTATAAGTTTAGAGTTTATAGTTTAGAGTTTAGAGTTTATAGTTTAGAGT
>JAGCVQ010000044.1 GCA_017962275.1 Bacteroidales bacterium | reverse complement strand
GTGGGCGCCCGCGACTTCCTCATCGCCGTCAACTACAACCTCAACACCACCTCCACGCGCCGCGCCAACGCCATCGCCTTCGACGTGCGCGAAAAGGGCCGCCCGAAACGCGAGGGCAACAAGATCACCGGCAAGAAGGTGCTGGATGAGAACGGCAACGTGGTGATGCTGCCCGGCACGCTGAAGGGCACCAAGGCCATCGGCTGGTACATCGAGGAATACGGCATTGCCCAAGTCTCGATGAACATCACCGACATCAACGCCACGCCGCTGCACGTCGCCTTCGACGAAGTGACCGCCAAAGCCGCCAAGCGCGGTATCCGCGTCACCGGCGCCGAAATCGTGGGCTTGATTCCCAAGAAAGTGCTGATTCAGGCCGGCAAATACTACCTCGCCAAACAGAAACGCTCCCTCGGTATCGACGAGAAGGAGATGGTGAAGATTGCCGTGAAATCCATGGGCTTGGACGACCTCAAGCCGTTCAACCCCGAAGAGAAAGTCATTGAGTATCTCCTTGAGAAAGAGGATACTACCCCGAAGTTGGTCAACATGACCTGCACCGGTTTCGCCAACGAGACGGCTTCCGAAAGTCCGGCTCCCGGCGGCGGCTCCATCTCCGCCTACATGGGCTCCCTCGGCGCCGCCCTCGGCACGATGGTTGCCAACCTCTCCTCCCACAAACCCGGCTGGGACGACCAGTGGGCTTACTTCTCCCAATGGGCCGAAAAGGGTCAGCTGCTGAAAGACCAGCTGCTCGCTCTCGTGGATGAGGACACCAACGCCTTCAACGTGATTATGAACGCTTTCGGCATGCCGAAGGGCACGCCCGAAGAGAAGGAAGCGCGTTCGCAGGCCATCCAAGACGCCACCAAGTACGCCACCGAAGTGCCGATGCGCACCATCGAGACCTCCTTCAAGGTGTTCGAGATCTGCGAGGCGATGATCAAGAAGGGCAACCCCGCCAGCGTTTCCGATGCCGGTGTCGGTGTGCTTTGCGCCCGCGCAGCCGTCCACGGCGCCTACCTGAACGTCAAAATCAACGCCTCTTCCTTGAAAGACAAGGCGTGGGCCGAGATGATGATCACCAAGGCGCACGACTACGTGGTCAAGGCCGACCGGATTGAACGTTCTCTGATGAAGAAAACCGAAAAGGTCATCGGTTGTTAATGTTACATTTCCACCCGTTGTAGAGACGCAAAATTTTGCGTCTCTACGGGCCGGGGAAACCTTAAACCTTAAACCCAAAACCCTAAACCCTAAACTTTGAAAATATTAGTGGTCCTTTCCCGCATCCCCTTCCCATTGGAGAAGGGCGACAAGCTGAGAGCCTACTACCAGATCAAGGAGCTGTCGAAATGGCACGACATCTATCTGGTGGCGCTCTACCATCATGCCGTGCCGGCGGAGGCGATGCGGGAACTGACCCCTTTCTGCCGCGAGGTGCATTTCCTGAAGCAGCACCCCGTGCGCAGCTTCGTCAATATGGCGGGTTCCCTCTTTTTGGGACTGCCCCTGCAGTGCGGTTACTTCTACAGTCACCGCAACCACAAGCGGATCGACAAGATCATCCAGGAGGTGAAACCCGACCGGATTTACTGTCAGCTGTTCCGGATGGCGGAGTACGTGCGCCACTGCCGGATCCCGAAAGTGCTTGATTATCAAGACGCTTTCTCTATGGGGATGGAACGGCGGGCGCAGAAAGCCTTCCCGCTCTTCCGGCCTGTCATGCGGATGGAGGCACACCGCATCGCCCACTACGAAACCGACATCTTCGACGATTTCGAGCACAAGACCATGATTACCGCCTTGGACCGTGATTGCATCCAACATCCTATGAACGAAGAGATTGTGGTGGTACCCAACGGAGTGGATTTCACCAAGTTCAGTCACGATGCGGTGCCGAAAACCCACGACCTCATCTTCTCGGGCAACATGAACTACCCGCCCAATGTGGATGCCGCCGTCTATCTCGTCAAAGAGATTCTGCCCGAATTGCGGAAAAGCCATCCCGACGTGCGGCTGATGCTCGCCGGTGCCGACCCCGCCAAGAAGGTCCGCGCCCTGCAGAGCGACCACGTCACCGTCACAGGCTGGGTGCCCTCCATGACCGACTGCTACGCCCTGTCGCGCATCTTCATCGCCCCGATGCGCTTGGGTACCGGTCTGCAGAACAAGCTGTTGGAGGCCATGTCGATGCGCCTGCCGTGCGTCACCTCCCCCTTGGCCGCCAAGCCCTTGGACCCCGCCGCCAAGGAGGGGGCCGTCATCGCCTGCAGCACCACCCGCCAATACGTCGATACCCTCGACAAACTGCTCACGGACGAGGAATATTACCACAATCTCGCGCAGAAAGGCCACGATTTCGTGCAGGAACGGTACGATTGGACCAACGCGACACAGAAATTGAACGAATTGTTCTAATTTTATACGCTTCGCGTAGAAATCCTTGAAAATCATTAAATAATCTTTGAAAATCAAAGGAAATATTTTCCATGATTTTCTATTGATTTTTGACAGATTTCTTGTCCTTGGACAATACAATAAATAATGCATTATATCTGAATAAAAGTGGGCGGTTATTGCATAGAATGTGTTAATAAAACATAATAATGCATTAAAGAGGAAGAAAAGAAAGAGATGATAGTCGAAATTCCAAAGAAAATCGTACTTTTGCCATCTTAAAAAAGAGAAGATGGAAAAGAGTGCCGAGACCCCTTTGATGAAGCAGTACAACCACTTCAAGGCGCAGCATCCCGACGCCATTCTACTGTTCCGGGTGGGGGATTTTTACGAGACCTACGGTGAAGATGCCGTCAGGACATCCAAGATTTTAGGTATCACGCTGACCCGACACGGGAAAGGTGCGTCGCAGACCGAGCTGGCGGGCTTTCCCCACCATGCGTTGGACACGTACCTGCCGCGCCTCGTGCGTGCCGGTCACCGTGTGGCCATCTGCGAACAGCTCGAAGACCCCAAACTCACCAAAACCCTCGTGAAACGCGGTATCATCGAGTTGGTTACCCCCGGCGTCTCCATCAACGACAAGGTGCTCGAACAACGTGAGAATAACTTCCTCGCCGCCATCCATCTGACGGACAAACAGAGCGGTATCTCTTTTTTGGACATCTCCACGGGTGAGTTTTACATCGCGGAAGGCAACGACGAATACCTCGACAAGCTCTTCCAGAACTTCAAACCGATGGAGCTGGTCCTCCAAAAAGGCAAAGCCCAGGCCTTCAAGCAGCGTTTCGGGGAGAAGATGCTGCTCACCCAGCTCGACGACTGGGTATTCAAGACCGACTACACCCGCGACGTGCTGACCAAGCATTTCCACACCAAATCGCTGAAGGGGTTCGGCGTGGAAGACCTGCCGCTTGGCATTATCGCGGCTGGCGCGGCATTGCACTATCTCTATGAGACGCAAAACCATAAGATTCAGCATATCACCAAGATAAGTCGCATCGAGGAGGATTTGTACGTCTGGCTCGACAAGTTCACCATCCGCAACCTCGAACTGATCCACTCGTCCAACGAGAACGCCGTCACCCTGCTCGACGTGCTCGACGAGACCCAAACCCCGATGGGCTCCCGTATGCTGCGCAAATGGATTCTCATGCCGCTGAAAGAGAAAGTGCTCATCGAGGAACGGCTTTCTGTGGTGGAATATCTGATTAACAATCAGCCCTTTACCCGTCAGCTGACCGACATCTTCAAGCAGATGGGCGACTTGGAGCGCATGGTTTCGAAGATCGCCACGGGCAAGATCAACCCGCGGGAAACATTGCAGTTGGCCTCCTCCCTGCGTGCCACCGAACAGCTGAAAGCCCTCTGCGAGAAATCGCAATCCCCTATCCTCAAAGAGATTGCCGACAAGCTGAATCCCTGCGTGAACGTCTGCAAGCGCATCGAAAAGGAGATTCGCGAAGAGCCGCCGGTGGTGCCGAGCAAGGGCGGCATCTTCCAACGCGGCGTCAATGCCGAGTTGGATGAGCTTACCGATTTGGCCACCAACAGTCGCGGCATCTTGGCCGAGATCCAGCAGCGCGAAGCCGAGAAGACCGGCATCAGCTCTCTGAAAATCGGTTTCAACAACGTCTTCGGCTACTACTTGGAGGTGACCAACACCTACAAGTCGAAGGTGCCGGCGGAGTGGACCCGCAAGCAGACCCTCACCGGCAGCGAACGCTACATCACCGAAGAGCTGAAAGAGCTGGAAACCAAGATTTTAGGAGCACAAGAGAAGATTCTGGAAATTGAGGTGCGGCTTTACAATGAGCTGGTTGTCAGTCTGGCCGACTACATCCCCATCATCCAGAACAACGCGCGCCTCGCCGCCCGTTTGGATGTGCTCAACGCCTTCGCTTACTGCGCCGTGCAGTACCAATATACCAAGCCGACCATCAACAACTTCCAGAGCATCGACATCAAGGATGGCCGCCACCCGGTCATTGAGCGGCAACTTCCGCCCGAGGAGCCCTATATCGCCAACGACATCCATTTGGATACCGACAAACAGCAGATTATCGTCATCACCGGTCCGAACATGTCGGGTAAGTCGGCGTTGCTGCGGCAGACCGCCCTCATCACGCTGATGGCGCAGATGGGCTGCTACGTGCCCGCCCGCGAATGTACCATCGGCATCGTGGATAAGATTTTCACCCGCGTGGGGGCTTCCGACAACATCTCCACCGGTGAATCCACGTTCATGGTGGAGATGAACGAGACCGCCAATATCCTCAACAACGTCACCAACCGCAGCTTAGTGCTTCTGGACGAAATCGGCAGGGGCACAAGCACTTACGACGGTATCTCCATCGCGTGGTCCATCGCCGAATACTTGCACGAGAACCCGCTCCACCACGCCAAGGTGCTGTTCGCCACGCACTACCACGAGCTCAACGACATGGCCGCGCAGTTCCCCCGCATCAAGAACTACCACGTGTCGGTGAAGGAGCTCGACAACAAGGTCTATTTCCTGCGCAAGTTGGAGGAGGGCGGCAGCGAGCACAGTTTCGGCATCCACGTGGCCCGCATGGCCGGTATGCCCCCCGCCGTGTTGCGCCGCGCCGAAGAGATTCTCAAACAGTTAGAAGATTCCCGCGCCCGCCGCGAAGAGAAGGGCGAGGAGGTACACATCGAGAAGCCCAAGGACGACAGTTACCAGCTGAGTTTCATTAACTTGGACGACCCGCTGCTCCTCGAAGTCAAGGAGACCATCGTCGGTTTGGACATCAACAGTCTCACGCCCGTGGAGGCGCTGTTGAAACTGAATGAGATTCAGGGGTTGTTGACGGGGAAGAAAAAGGGTTAGAAGGTTAAAAGGTTAGAAGGTTAGGAGGTTAGAGGTTAGGGTCATTCCTGGACAATTTTCCCGCCGCCGTGAAGTATTGAGACCTCTATTCATTCAAGAATTCTCGGATTTCCTCTATCGACGTCTCCATTACCACTTCCCCGCCGCCGGTGATTTTGAGATTGCCGGTTTTGTTTTTCCTTGTCAAGTATGCTTTTTCCGTCACGTAGGCGTTGATGCCACCGACACTGTTTTGAATGATGTGCGCGGTCTTCACCGATAATTTGTTTGCCTGCACATTGCCAGTGCCGTTGTTCACCAAGGTCATGTTGTCGGCTTTCCCAGACAAAGTGATGTCCCCTGTCCCGAGGTTCTTCAGTTGCAAATCGCCAACAGACAGCTTTTTGAGAACGATGCTACCCGTACCGGAATTCTGGATTTTCATGCTTGAGGTGACGTTCTGTAGCATGCTCAAGCTTATGTTTCCCGTGCCGGAATTTTTGATGATTACGGTGTTTTGGCACATGTACGACACATCCATATTCCCTGTGCCACTATTCTGCAAGATCAGATCCTTCGTTACCAGCAGACAATCACATTTGAAGCTGCCGGTGCCTTTACAAGTGGCCGTAAAGGAGTCCTCTTTTACCGAAAGAGCGGTCACATTGCCGGTACCTTTCATGACCACTTCGTTCAAATGCGGGGTGAAAATGGTAATGGTAACGTGTGCATTGCTGTAGGAAATACCAGACTTTATGGAAACGGTGAGCGTGCCATTCTCGACTTCAGTAAGGATGTAGTCAATCAGATTGCCATCCGCCGTCACGACGGCCCTATAATCACTGCTTCGCGTGATGGTAATATCGAATGTGGATGGATTGTTCACTGTGTTGAAAGCCTCGAGTTTTCGTTCTTGTTTCACCATCGGACCACTGCCCACAATGGTTGTTTGAGCACTTAACATGCTCGTTGCCAATAATATGGCGCATAACAGGGTTGATCTTTTCATAATGATTTGATTTATGGGTTATTATTTCGTCAATTCTTGCAACGGAAATTTTACCGGCACCACCTTCTTGCCGGTGGAGTCGATGAAACCGTAGAATTTGCCTTTATGTACTAACGCGCAGCCGTCGCGGTATCGCCCGAACTTCCCGATGTCGTCGTACTGCGGGGACACGACCTCCTTGCCGCTGCTATCGACAAACCCCTTGAACCCGAATATCTCCACCATTGCCCAGCCGGTCCGGTATTCGTCAAACGGCTGTATGTCCGAATATTTCGGATATACGATGACGTTCTCGTGTGCGTCCTTGAGACCGTAGTAGCCGTTGCGCTCGAATTTTATCAGGCCATGATGTAAAGTCAGCGCGGACGTTTGGGACGTTGCGGGCAATGGTGAAACAGATGATTCGGTTCCTTTTACTTGCTGTTTAGGATGTTCGTCTATTACAGAATGTTCGTTGATTTCGGTCTGTAGAGACGCAAAATTTTGCGTCTCTACATCGGCGGGGTCGGTATTAACGGATACAACAACGGTATCGGCATCAACGGTTGCGGTATCCGTTGTAACACACGTGGTTACCACCGTCTCCTGCGGGGTCGGGGTGGCGGGGGTCTGTGCGGGTTGGGCCTGCCACGCGACCACGGAACCGGTCACGGCGGTAGCGACCACGCCCGTGGCGACGGCGGGGGCTTTCGCAGCGGTGACGGCCATCCAGACGCCCGGCTTCGGGGCGGCGGTCCAATTGACGGCGGACAAAGGCGACGGCGTGGCAGGCGACAACGCCAGATGTTTCAGCTTCGCACGGCAGAGACGGTCGATGGCGTGTGATTTCCAAGGGAGAAATGGGAGCAGTATCATAAGGCTTTTTTCTTTGTGTTGGACAAGGTTATTCAGAGTGTTTTGCAATTGCGTTCGTGCCTCCGAGAGGTAGCGTTTCGAGCTGCGCACCCCGATTTGCAACGCCTCCGCGATTTTCGCATGGGATTGGTTTTCAAAAACATACAGGTTGAAGACGGTGCGCTGTTTGTCGGGCAGAGCGCAGACGGCATCGAGGATTTCGGATTCGGAGAGGTCGGAGGGGGTGATGCGCGAGTTGTCAGTATCGGAATCGGGATCGGCCGGTAGAGACGCAAAATTTTGCGTCTCTACATCGTCGGTTTCCGCAAAGGAGACAAACGTCGGTTGCCTCCGCAGATAATCCAGCGTCGTGTTGAGGTTGATGCGCATCAGCCAGCCGTCGAAACTGCCGAGGCGGCGGTAGGATCCAGACTTCTCAATGGCCTTGAGGAACGCCTCGTGCGCGAGGTCCTCGGCCACCGCACGGTCGCCCACATAGCGGCAGCACATCCCGACCATCTTCGCGATGTTCCGCTGATACGCTTTCGTCCAAAACTGTTTCGCCTGCATTTTTGCTGTTTTATAATGAAGACGCAAAAATACGAAAAAGGGCCAATGTTGGCTATTAGCTGTTAGCTGTTGGCTATTGGCTTTGGGCTAAAAGAAAATTTGTGTGAGGTACCGTAACCTTTTTGTATTTTTGCGTCTTATTATTATAGGCAATAGGCGTAATGGACAAGGTGAAGTTTTGGTCACGGAAGTATGAAGGGCACATCGACAGGCTGGTGGGACTCTGCTACCGGTATGTCGGGGAGCAGCAGACGGCGGAGGATTTGGCGCACGAGGCGTTTCTGAAGGCCATCGAGCGGGCCGACACCTGCCGTGTGATGGACGCTTTCGACACGTGGTTGACCCGCATCACGGTCAACCGGTGCGTCTCTTACCTGCGCACACGGCCGGAAACGGTGCCGTTGGAGGAGGAACTGACCGGCAACCTGCCCGACAACAGGGACGAGCCTGACGAACAGCCGGAATTCACGAAAGAGGAACTGTTGGAAACCATCCAGCAACTCTCTGAACGACAACGCATGGTCTTCAACCTCCACGCCATCGACCGCGTTTCGCACCAGCAAATTGCCGACCTGATGGATATCTCCGTCACCAACTCCAAGCAGCTGCTCCTCCGTGCCCGAACGCGCCTACAGCAGCTGCTCACCGCCAAAGCCCAAGAAAAAGAATCCAAAAAGAAAGGACTGCTTATGATTATACTGCTATTCATGAAGAAACTCGGTTCCGCACACCAGCTCGAACGATTATACCGTTCCGAGCTGTCGCAGCTGCGGATGCCGCCGTCACACCGACTGTCGGAATCGGAAATCCGCTCCGCCGTCGCCGCCTCGCCCGCCAGCGCGGGAATAGCCGTCGCCACCCACAAGACCGCCGCCGTGATTGCCGCCGCAACCGCCGTCGCGGGAGGGGTTTGCGCGTGGCAGGTGGTGCGGAATACACCAAAAGAAAATGCATCGTCCTCTGTTGTAGAGACGCAAAATTTTGCGTCTCTACCCTCGGAGGAACCGGAACAAGCATCTGTTTCGGACACAACCGTTACAGGAAATGCCGCCACGAAACCCGTAGAGACGGTGCATGCACCGTCTCTACAACAACCCGAACCCGTGGTCATCACCCGCGAGATTCCCGTCACCCGCACCGTCGTCCTGCACGACACCATCACCGTTACCGACACCATCTTTTTAATGATGAATGAAGTATGAAGAATGAAGAATTATTCAGGTTTCGAACTGAATTAGGATTACGATATTTGAGTGAATTATGAGTATTAGGAGTATATTTCTGGTCTTCTTTTTGTTCTTGTCTGTCGTCTGTCCCCTCGCCGCCCAGCACCGTGACACCGTGTATGTGGAACGCGAGACCGTGACCTACGACACCGTCACCGTGTATGACACTGTGCGCGTTCACGACACCCTGAACATCGCCGACTACCTCCGCAGCGAAGAGTTCGAACGACTTTTCTACAGTTCAGAATATGTTGACAATCTGTCGCTTACGGATTCGATGAAGGAAAAATTGCTTCGGCAGACCGTAACTTTTTGGGAACGCAGCGTCTTTAAAGATGAACAGCAAACGTTTTCAAGTATGGACAGCATCAAGAAATACGGATTGGCCGGACTGATCATCTTAGGGCTGAACGCGATATCGCCGGCGCAGACCGACAGCACCGCGGCGGGCAATCCGCATGATCCCCCAAAAAAGCATAAAACCCATCTCTACAACAGCCCGATGAACGGGTTCCACCTTGGCTATACCATTCAGTATGACTTGATAGAACCGATATTAGCCAGGGACTTCGGTAGCGATTGGTTTATCTACGGAAAGCCTCTCTCCGGCTTTCACGTTGGGGTAGAATGCTCCTACAATTTCGCAGACTATTTTGGAGTTTCTGCGGCTCTAAACTTCGGAACCACCGCAGAACGCTTTCTCCGTCTCTCTGCCCCGCTGAAATTCGAATTCCACTATCCTGTGAGTGACAAGGTGATGTTCACTGCCAGTACTGGCGTGCGGTTGCGCGTACCCGCACGGACATTTTTGGAAGGATTTGACCAATATGACGGCACTCATAATGGTTCCAAATGGGGAACAGGGATAGAACCTTCCCCATTTATACCCAGAGTGGGCATTTTTGAAAGAAACATCTTTTACGCGGACATTATGTTTGATGCCGGAATCTACTATAGGTTGCGCAATGAGGATTACTTGCGTTTCACTGCTGGATTGAATTTCGCTACAGCAAAAGAATGCGTAACTTCAACTTCCAGACCGCCTATACAAGATGAGCCCACCGAAACAATTCACCGCAACAACCACCTCTATTTCCAGATAGCCTACATCCAAAGTTTCAACAAACAACGCAGAATCATGCGAGCCCAACCGCATTGGAGCACGGAAGTGGGGATGCACCACCGACATGAGATTCGTTTTGAAGTTGGTGACCCGTTAGGAATAATGATACTTCAAAATAAGAAAAATCATTTGCCGAATATAAGCGGAGCCAACCTTACAGCTGTAGGACATGCTTGGAGAGCCACACCAGTCTTCTCATTCAACTATCACTACCGACTCACGAAATGGCTTTGGGCAGGCGCGATGGTGAACTACGCCTATTATAAAGACCATACCGATTACACCTACCAAATTTTTAATACGCGGTGGATGCATTGCATAACGTTAATGCCAGAGTTGCGCTTCTCCTACCTCAACCGTCCGCACGTGACACTCTACTCCGCCGTGGCCACAGGTGTCTCCTTGTTCGTAGGTCATGAGAACCCCTCTTGGAAAATATATGATGGCCAGTGGTGGAAGTTGTTCATTTATCCCACCTTCCAACTTACCGCATTTGGTATTCGGGCCGGCAGTGACCATCTCTTCGGCACGTTTGAGGCCGGATGCGGGATCAAGGGGATTGTGTCGGCGGGAATCGGATACGCTTTTTAAT
>JAGCVQ010000043.1 GCA_017962275.1 Bacteroidales bacterium | reverse complement strand
TTGTTATTATTCTTTAGTTCAAAGTTCAAGGTTCAAAGTAGCACGGTAGTGAGACTGCTCAAACCAGTTGAGGTTTAATCGCTTGATGCCGGAATTTCATGAGGAGGGCTTCGACGGCCAAGTCGTAACTTTGGAGGCCGAAGCCGCTGATGAACCCCGCGCAGGCAGACGAGAGCATGCTGTTGCGACGATACTGCTCGCGGCCGAAGAGGTTGCTGATATGTACCTCCACCACAGGACATTTCGCCGCCCTCACCGCATCGGCCACCACCACCGAGGTGTGGGTGTAGGCTCCCGCATTGAGGATAATCCCATGCAAATTCCGTGCCAATGTGATGGCTTCTGCCACCTCCCCTTCCCTGTCAGACTGGAAGTACGAAATCTCCGTCTGAGGGAAGCGTTCGCGCATTTCCGACAAGTGCTCCTCAAAGGAAACACTGCCGTACACATTCACCTCGCGTGTGCCCAAACAGCCGAGGTTCACACCGTTGACGATCAAAATCCGGATATGTTCGGTCTCACTCATGGAGTATCACAAAAACGTCCTCGTCGGGCTTATGCATGTTGAGTTGTTCGCGGCCGTACTTCTCCAACAGGGCCGAATCCGCCATCAGCTGCTCGTAGGTATAGACGTTGCCCACCTGGTTCTTGGTGTTCGTGATCTTCTCCTCCAGATTGGAAATCTTCCGGTTCAAATCCCTGTGGGTCTTGAAGTTGTGGTCGGAAAGGAAGAAGATGTAGGCCAAAAACAGCAGAAGCGTCACAATATACAATACTGTGAAGAACGTGAAGCGGCTGCGGGGTTTCGGCTGGTCGGTACTCATGTTTATCGGGCATAATTGACGGCGCGGGTCTCGCGGATGACCGTGATCTTGATCTGACCCGGGTACGTCATTTCGTTCTGGATTTTCTTGGACAGGTCGAGGGAGATCTGGTCGGCCTCCTGATCGGAAACCTTCTCCGCACCGACAATCACGCGCAATTCGCGACCGGCTTGGATAGCGTAGGTCTTGACCACGCCGGGGTACGTGAGCGCCAAATTCTCGAGGTCGTTCAGACGTTTCATGTAAGCTTCCACCACCTCACGGCGGGCGCCGGGACGAGCGCCGGAAATGGCGTCACACACTTGCACGATGGGCGCGATGAGCGTCTTCATCTCCATCTCGTCGTGGTGGGAACCGATGGCGTTGACAATCTCGGGTTTCTCCTTGTACTGTTCGGCAAGACGGGCGCCAAAGAGGGCGTGCGGCAATTCGGGTTCAGTGTCGGGAACCTTGCCGATATCATGCAACAAACCTGCGCGGCGAGCGAGCTTCGGGTTGATGCCCAGTTCCGCAGCCATGGCGGCGCTCATGTTGGCCACCTCCTTGGCGTGCTGCAGCAAGTTCTGACCGTAAGAGGAACGGTATTTCATCTTACCCACGAGACGCATCAGTTCGTGGTGCATGTTGTTGATACCCAGGTCGATGCATGTACGTTTGCCGACCTCGGCGATTTCCTGTTCGATCTGTTTCTTCGTCTTGGCAACCACCTCCTCGATACGGGCGGGGTGGATACGGCCGTCGGAGACCAGCTTCTGGAGCGACAGACGGGCGATTTCGCGGCGCACCGGGTCGAAACTGGAGAGCAGAATGGCGTCAGGAGAGTCGTCAATGACCACATCCACGCCGGTGAGGTTTTCGAGGGTGCGGATGTTACGACCCTCACGACCGATGATACGGCCCTTGATCTCGTCGTTCTCAATGTTGAAGACGGAGACGGTGTTCTCGACGGCGGATTCCACCGCAGTGCGCTGCAACGCGTTGACCACCACTTTCTTAGCTTCAAGATTGGCGGTATGTTTGGCCTCGTCAACAATGTCCTTGATCATCACGAGGGCGTCGGCGCGAGCCTCGTCCTGCATCAAGTTGACAAGCTGCTGTTTAGCCTGGTCGGCAGTCATTTCGGCGATGGATTCGAGCTTGGTCTTCTGGGACGCGATCTGCTCGTCGAGTTCTTTCTGTTTCTGGGCCACGGCGGCCATCTGCTTGTTCAGGTTCTCCTTCTGGGCCGCGTTTTCGTTGGTCTTGCGGTTGAGATCCTCCATCTTCTGGCTGAGGGTGTTCTCCTTCTGCTTGATGCGGTTCTCGGCGGCGGCGACCTGCTGGTTGCGTTCGTTGCAGGCCTTCTCGTGCTCGGCCTTCAGCTGCAGGAACTTCTCCTTGGCTTGCAGGATTTTCTCCTTCTTGATGAGTTCGCCGTCTTCCTCGGCTTTCTTGAGGGCCTCTCGGCCGGCTTTCGTCAGTTGGTTTTTCAACAGTGTATAGGCGAGGGCCAGTCCTATTCCGATGCCCACCAAAATGCCTATAATGATTCCTAAAGTTGTCGTCATAAATGTTTATATATTAATTTTAAGTTGTCCGTTTGAACGGGCAACGGGAGGCATAAAAAAACCGCATAAGTCCCATAGGGTTTCGAAAAACTCCTACTCGATATGGTCGAAGGTGCCGTCGTTGCTTCGCGCTTCCCCGGGCTATACGCCATCCTTGCGGATCGGGCCTGTTCTAGGCATGACAAGCGTCCCCTTCGTTTGTAATTCTGTTGAGTTTAACAAACGTATCTGAACTTATGCGGGATTTCTTCTGTCAAAGAGCGTCTAATCAATCGGGAATTCCTCCGTCAGCTGTTTGAGCGACTCCATCATCGGAATCAGCTCCTCGTCATATTCCCTCAGTCTTTCCTTGTCGCCCAGGGCCTTCACCACAAAATCCAGTAACACCATGTTCGTGAGGTCCTGTTGGTCTTTATATTGCCATTTCTTCGCAAAGTCAAAAAAACTGTCATTGATTACCTTTTCGGCTTCCCGGAAGTAATGCTCCCACTCCTTCTTGATGATGACCGTGAGGGGCCGCTGCCCGATCGTCACTGTCACTTTTATGTTGTCATCTTCCATCTTACTTGCCGCTGAGAAGCTTAATACTGTTGTCTATCTCCCGCACCCAATCGTTGATCTGTTTTTTCAGTTCTGTCTTATCTCCCTTGTCAATAATGGTACTTGTAAGTTCAACTAATTTCAACTTTTCCTCTGTTTCAGCGAGCCTTTCCCGCAAATCCGACACCTCCGCGCGCAACTCCTCGTTCTCCCTGTTCAGGTGCTCGTACCTGCTCTTCAGCTCGGAAAAACGGTGAACCGCCTCTCTCACATTCATTTCCGTCTCATGATATAGTTTCTCAAAAGAAGCCATTCCGTTTTTCTTAAAACGCTGCAAAAATACAATTTTTTACGGATTTTCCTGCTTCTCTCTTTCACAAAACTGCATTTTTACCCGCATTTTGCTCTCTATATGATTAAAAAACAACCGTTTACGGCTTTTTATAAACACCGCTTTGTTGGTCGAATTATTACATGGTTACATGGTTAGACGGTTACATGGTTAGACGGTTACATGGTTATGGGTTATTTCACTAAGGTGACGGTGCCGGTACGCTCCATGATGGTGCCGTCGGGCTCCTTGTACTCGAGGTACCAGACATAGACGTTGAGCGGCGCGAGCACCCCGTTGATGCGGCCGTCCCAACCCTCCTGCGGATTCGTGGTGATGAAAATGCACTCGCCCGCGCGCGTGAAAATCGAGAACCGGTAGCTGTCGTTCGAAACAAACGAGTTCACCGGCTTGAACACCTTGTTGGTGGACCCCAACGGACGGAAAGCGTTGGGCAAGTACAATGTCGGCGGCTGAATCACCTGCACGTGGTTCGACATGCTGGTCTCATTGAATCCGTAACTGTTCATATTTTCCTCTGCCTCAACATAATACAAAAACTTCGAACCCGATTCGTACATCGACGAAATATCATCGGAATAGGAGTTCGTGGAAGCAGGGGCCACCTCGTTCACGGTGTTGAAGAGCTCCTCGCTCTCCACCTTCCGCAACACATAGTAATGCGAGACCTCGCCGTCCCAACCGTCGTAACCATACCACGTGAGGTAGTTGTTCTGGGCGTTGTTCTCGCCGTGCAGCAGGATGTTGTGCGCGACTTCAGAATG
Source organism: Bacteroidales bacterium (assembly GCA_017962275.1). GTDB lineage: Bacteria > Bacteroidota > Bacteroidia > Bacteroidales > WCHB1-69 > F23-D06. The sequence continues at coordinate 9,535 of JAGCVQ010000043.1, read as the reverse complement.
ACCCACCTCCGCACCGCAACTGTTGAGCACATAGGCCCGGTAATAGTACATCTTCCGGGTGAAGTCGGCAAGACTGTCGTAGAAAGTGTAATTGGCGATACCCGAAAGGAAGTTCTGAGTCCGGAAATCCTCGAAATTAACCCCGTCCTCGCTGCGCTGAAGGGTGAGGCTGACAAACGGCAATGTGTCGCCGCTGGTGAACACCCGGATACGCACGTACTCGTTGTCGATGACCGACACGGAGCGGATGTAGGTGAAATCCGCCGCCTCATCAGCCGCAATCTCGAAACTCACGCGATTGGTGCTCGCCGTCACGGTCTCTCCGTTGTTGACTACCCGTACATAAACGAGATAATCTTGGTTAAACGACAGATTCTCAATGGTATAGCTCGTTCCTGTTGTAGTACCCACCGACGTCCAGCTCAGCCCCGTATTGCTACTCAACATCACCTCGTAGTGATGGATATCATTGACCAAGTTCGTGTAGGCCGACCACTGCAAAGAAGCCGTCTTGTGGCAGGCATCGGTGCCCTGCAGGTGAAGCACCATGTTCTGCTGCTGGTTGTTGGTCATGGGCGACACGTTTCCGCAGGAATCCATCGTGGCGATACGATAGAGACGGGTATCGTAAGTCGGGTTGATGGCCGGATCGATCCAAAACGTCTGCCCGTAAATGGTGTCTAACGGGATGGTGCCATTGGGGTTAATATAATAGATGATGAATGCCGACATGTAGGGATCGGTCTCGTGGAAACCGAGCATAACCTGGTTGTTGGCCGTCACGGTCACGCTGTCAAGCACCGGCGGCGCGGGGCTGGTACTGTCCACCATGTGATCTACCGTGCCGATGGTGGTCATAAACGGGCACTGGGTCTGGAAACTTCCGCTCATGTAGAAGTGCGAAATACCGACCTGGTAGGAGATCGATTCATCGCACACATCGGACGTGTCAGTATAGCCGTGCTGCGTGTTCGGCACGGAGGCAAACGGTTCAGGCGGGAAGTCCTCCTCAAAACCGCGCTTCTTGTAGATGTCGAAGGTGCTGCCCCAAGAGGCGTCAAAAGTGCTCGCCGGCGACTCCCACGAAAGATAGGCCATCGTGTTGCCCGCCTGCGGGGTGACGGTGATGCTGAACGAGTGGATAGTGTCGGAGTAATAGCTCACATTGTTGGAATCCACTGCCACGATGTAACAGAAGTACTCGCTCGCCACGGGGATATTGTTGATATCCTGCGAGCCGTAGTCGCACAGGTTGTAGCTCTGCGTGGCGCTGCTGTAGCCGGAAAGGCTGTCGCACAGCACGTTGTTGATGTAAAAATAGTACGTTTTGAAGTGGATGCAGTCCCCGTTGCTGCTCCACGCCATCTTGATGCGCTGATTATTGTTCATCAACTTGATACACTGCATCTTAGGCGGTTCCCAAGCGAAGCAGCCGAATATCACGGCCATCCATAATCCGGTAAGTATTATTCTTTTCACTGTTTGCATTCTTTTTCTGCCAAATTTTTACCAACGCTAATCTGGGTGAATTTATTGTATAAAAAATTCGTTTTTGCCAAATTTTGTATTATATCAGGTGTAATATCTTTTATTTCAGCAAGATAGCGATACATTTCCGTTTCGTCCAATCCGAAGCGGTACCAGTAGGCGAACTTCTGCATGATGTTCACGGAAGTATCGGCGGAACGGAGTTGCTGGCCACAAATATAGCTTTTGACCATCTCGAGCTCTTCCCTTCCAACCTGCTCGTCCTGAAGACGTTGCAACTCCTCAAAACAGGCGTCGAGGGCGCGTTGCGTCTGGTCGGCATTCACATCGCTGCTGATGGCGAACACCGACTGGTTGCCGAAGAATGTGCTGGACGAGGAGACCCCATACGTGAGCCCCTGCCGCTCCCGCAGATTCTGCATCAGCCGGGAACTGAAATAGCCGCCCGTCAACGTGCTCAGCAGGGAAAATCCGGTGCGGTCGGGATCATTGTATCCCATTGACAACGAACACAATACGATAGACGATTGCAGACAATCGGGCTTCGGTTGGTGGAGGATTTTCCCGCCAATCCCCGTCTCGGGAAGGATCGGCAGCTGGGGGGAGCGCACCCCTTTCGGCACACCCGACAAAACATCACGAATACGCGCTTCCGTTTGCGCATCGGTATTCCCCGTGACGAAAAGCGTAACGTTCTCGGCACAGAAACTTTGCCTATGGAAATCCTGCAACTGACTTGTTGTCAGCGCGTTCAACGTCTCATTCGAGGCAAACGACGACACCGACGGAAAGAGGTCGCCCAACATCTCGCGCCACATCAGCCGCCAGGCACAGTAGTCCGTTTTCTGCTGGTTATAAGCCAGGTTCTTGATCTCCTTATCCTGCATAATCCGCAGTCTTTCAGGACGATAAACCGGAGTAATCAGAAATCCGGCAATGACGGGAAGTATGTCCGGGATATTGTTCTTGGGAACGGAAATCAGCATCTGCACGCACTCCATCCCGACGTTCACCGTGACATTCGTGCCGTAGTAGTCCAATTTTTCGGAAGTCTGCTCCGCCGACAGCTGCGGATGGCTCTCGCGCAGCAGCGTGTAAGCGAAGTTGCAGACGTGCTTGGCCGGCTGGTAGAGCGAGCCCGTGCGCACCTGCAACAGGAGGTGAATCAGATCGAGATTGGGGTTGTCGAAGAAGAAAACCGGGATGCCGTTGGAAAGCGTCTCGCGGCGCGGCGACGGCAAATGGAAGGTCTCTATGGGTTTTATGGCCGGCGGAACGGCCCTGTTGACATTGCTCATTACGGTATCAGAAGTACTTGTCCTTGCTGTTTGTGTTCGTTGCCCTCTCGGTCCTTGTATTTGATAATGCAGACGTAAACGCCCTGCGGCAGAAGCTTGCCGCGGAAATGCCCGTCCCACCCGATGTTGATGTCGCGAGTCTGGAACATGGGCTCGCCGGCACGGTTAAGAACTGTCAATTCGAAACCGCGCGGCTCGAAATTGGCCTTCACCAAGAAGAGATCGTTGAGGCCGTCGCCGTTGGGTGTGAACGCCGACGGGATGAAAAACTGTTCGGTTTCCGCCACGGGCTCCTCCGAACTGTAGTCGTATTTCGTCACCACCTCGCCGTCAACCGTGACGGTGGTCTCACAGACACTCGGATTCCCTTTGGTGCCGGGCGAGCAGGAATGTACAATACGAACATCTTGCGAAGGTTGCAAGGCGGGCGTCTGGCTTCGCTCCGGAACGGCCTTGATTTGGTTATATGTCAGCCGGGAACCATCGGGTTCTGGATTCAGAACCGGAGGCCAGTCCTCTATGCTCTCATTATCGGTAACTTGCTGACGTTTGGCAATCACGGAAGCCATCGTGGAGCACTCGTGCTTGGCCGACTGTTCCGTAACGGTGATTTTGGCGGGTGTGGCACCTGCTTTTGCAGAATTATCGGACGCCGAGGGTATTTCCGTTGTGGTCATAGCAGCCGGGCTCGCATCGGTTTCGGAAGCAGTCTGGACTTTTTCAGTAGCCGGGATGTCGGCCCGTGCCGTTTCCTTCTCACTGTGTGTCAACGTCTTGACGAGTATCGGCACGGTGATCAGCACGGCGGCGGCACCGGCGATGAGCGCGGCGCGGCCTTTGGGCGACAGACCACTTTTTTGCCCGAACTTGCGGGCATAGCGACGGTCGTTCACGATGGAGGTCCATCCCTCCTCCGTGACCGGCGTCTCCATGCGGCGCAGCTCTTCTATGGGGTTTTGGTTCATATTATCGGTAGCTGAATTCTTCATTCTTCAGATATTTTTCAATGCTTTGGCGCAGTTTGCTTTTGGCGCGGGAGACCAACGACCGGACGTTGCTCATGGTTTCGCCCATCATGCGTGCGATCTCCTCCTGCCTGATTTCATCGACCACATAGAGGTTGAAGGCGGTGCGGTACTTCAGCGGCAGCTCGTTGATCATCCGCAGCAGCACCTCCATCGGGATGCCGTCGTAAGCAGGCTCGGCATTGTCCCCGAACTCCTGCGCCAACCCGCTCATGGGCGTGGCACGGAAAAGTTTCTCCCTCCGCAGGTGGTCTATCAACTTGTTGACGGTGATGGTGCGCAGCCATCCGCCCAACGAGGTGATATTGTCGTATCCTTCAAAATGGGTCAGAACGAAGATAAAGATGTCGTGAAACAGATCCTCGGCCTCCTGGATGTCGCTGGTGTAGCGTACACAGACACCCTTCATCATGGGTCCGTAAGTGTCATACAGCATCTTCTGACTTGCCGGATCGCCTCTGCGACAACCGTCGATGATCTCTATCTCTTGTTCTGTCAGCATTTGAAGTCAACGCTATATGACGAAATTCGGGCAAAAATGTTGCAAAAAAAATGCATCGGGCGGGAAAAAAACTAAAAGTCCAGCGACAACTGGTTTTTCAAATGGAAGCTCTTTCGATGGAAAGGCGTGAGACCCAGACGGTTAACGGCAGCAATATGCTTGGGGGCAGGATACCCCTTGTTGTGCGCCCAGTCGTAGTCGGGATACTCGTCGGCAAGGCGGCGCATAAGCGCGTCACGGTGGGTCTTGGCCAAGATGGAAGCGGCGGCGATGGAAAGGTAGGTGGCATCCCCCTTCACGACACAGCGGTAGGGAATGCCCCAACGGTCGGTGAAACGGTTGCCATCGACGAGGATGAGCTCCGGGGTGACCGAGAGCTGTCCAACCGCGAGATTCATCCCATGGATGGAGGCGCGCAGGATGTTCATCTTGTCGATCTCCGCAGCGGAGACTTCCGTGACGGCCCACGCAACGGCATCCCGCAGGATAATCTCCCTCAACTGCTCACGTTTCTTCTCCGTAAGCTGCTTTGAATCATTGATTTCCGCATTCACATAGTCGTATGGAAAGATGACCGCGGCGGCGCATACGGGACCGGCCAGGCACCCGCGCCCAGCCTCGTCGCAGCCGCACTCCACAGTCGGCGTTTCGGAATAATGGGACTTCAGAGCCATAGCAACACACATAATGACACGATGAGCAGATCCATCAGTATCCACGGGCGTTTCCGCACGACCGCCATGGACATGTACACAGAGACCGGAAGCAGCAGATAGAGCAGCGCGGCCGTAAACGGAACCATGCCCAAACAAAGGAACAAAGCCATGGAGATGAGCAGCAAATTGACATTGTTGAACGCTTGCCGGATCACAATCAACTTATTGTCCAACAGCCGTTTGCTACGGAGCATCAAGATAACGGTCACCACCACAAACCAACCCATGGCCACATAGTCGATAATCCGAAGCGACGTAAAGGTCTTCACGGGCACGAAAAGCACGAGGTGTTGCCAAGACTCCACGAAGGTGGAGGTGCCGTTGACGATAAACGCGACGGCAAAAGCCCACAAGAAGGGAACCGACAGTCCCAACAGCAGGATCAGGATGTCCTTGAACGAGGTGACGTTGTTAAAGATGATCATCAAAATCAGGAAAAAGACAATCCCGAACGCACTGATATCCAAACAGATGGCAACAGCCATAAGCAACCCGAATCCGAAAATAAGGTCTTTCATCTTACCCGTCTGTTCATTGGACGAATACAGCAACATGACAAGTGAAATGAAAAAAGTGGTCAGCAGCGCCGGGGTGAATGTGTACAAGAACTTCCCGCTATTCAGCAACAGGAGCAGGAAAACCCCGGGCATGTAGCTCTGGGTTTCAGAAAAGTGACGCTTGTGGAATATCCGGATCACCCCTAACGTCATCATCAGCACCATCAGCAGCGCGAAAACGCGGATGACGATGTCGTTCCAATTCCACACCTCAGCCAAAAACTGAAACAGGAACATGGAGCCTTCCTGCGGCCCAAAGGTCATGCGGGTGAAGATAGCCCACCCCGCCCAGCCCGTGAGCAGGACCAACAGCGCAAGCTGTAGGTTTAGGTTCTTGTTAATCCGATGAAACATCTATCTATGGTCTATGGTTGATCGCTGATCGTTTTGGTTTAAGTGCTTAACACTGTGTATATTCGCCCGTTTCAAAAAAAGAAGTGCAAAAATACATTTTTTTTGTATTTTCGCGGCCGTTTTAAAACAATAGCTTTGCGAAGGAAAAAACACATCTGGATATATGGTCTTCTGGCCTGTTTATGGTTCGTCGGATGCCAGCGAGAGATTGACTTGAACCTGCCTGATTACCAGCCGAAACTGGTCATCGAAGGCACCATCGAAAGCGGCCGTCCTGCCATGGTCATGGTCTCGAAAAGCATCCCCTATTTCAAGGAAGTCACGTTCAACTACCTGATGGACAGCGTGCTGGTCACCAACAACGACGCACGCGTGTTTATCACCTCCGAGACCGGGGAGACCGAGGAACTCAAATGGAGAATGACCCCCGAACTGCCCTACCGTATGGGCTTCGTCGGCAGCAAAGTGATCGGCCGCGACGAGACCCACTACACGCTGCGGGTCGAATACGACGGCAAGACCTACACTGCCGAAACCTACATTCCCAAATCGTTCGATCTCGACAGCATCTGGTTCGACCAGTCGGCGGAAATCCTGAACGAGACCCAGGCCACCATCCGTATGCTGCTCACCGACAACGCCGACGAGGAGAACTACTACGCCTTCCTCTGCAAAGTGCAGTGCCCGACGCTGCGCGACCGTATGTGGATCAGCGGACTCCCCGTGGCTTTCGACGACCGCACCTTCAACGGGCTCACCTTCAACTACGAGCTCACCCGCGCCGGCTACTCCAGGATCATGCTCGGAATGCTCAGCGAGGAGGAGCAGGAGGGGTTCACCCGACTCACCTTCCGCCCCGGCGACACCGTCTATGTGAAGCACACCCAAATCGACTATCACACTTACAAATACCTGCTCTCCGCCGGCACTGAATCGGCCTTCGGAAGCAACCCCTTCACCAATCCCCTGCCCGCTTACACCAACTTCGACAGCGAGGACGTGCTCGGTCACTGGAGCGGATTCGCCGCCAAAATCGACACCATTGTATGGGAGAAGTAGTTCAAAGTTCAAGGTTCAAAGTTCAAGGTTCAAAGTTAGGACATCAAAAACAAATATAGCTAAAAGCCAACAGCCAAGAATATGATTTTTGTCAAGATTTACCGCTATTTCACACAACACAAGATTTTATTTTACACCCTGTTGATCCTGAGCAGCGCCGTGTTCCTCTTTTTCGGGACGAGAGTGCAGTTCGAGGAGGATTTGATGAAGTTGCTGCCGGCGTCGGAAAAAACCGAGACCGGCCTGGTGTTCGGCAATCTGAAGATCAAGGACAAGATTTTCATGGAGATGACCGGTGCGGAACCCGAGGTGATGGCCGGATATGTCGATGAGCTGATGGACTCCATCCTCGCCAACGACGAGGGCATCGCCAACACGCTCTACCGTTTCGAGCCGGAGATGGCGCTCAACGCCCTCGATTTCGCCATGATGCACGTGCCCTCTTTCGTGGACACCGGCCTGTACGCCCGTTTCGACTCGGCCATCGCGCATGCCGATGAAACGATGGCGCAGAACTACGACCTCATCATGAACGACGAAGACGGCACCGTCACCGACATGGTCACCACCGACCCGCTGAACCTGCGCGAGTGCCTGATGCCCGACCTCTCCTCCGGAGTGGGCTTCACCCTCATCGACGGCCATCTTTTCTGCGCCGACAGCACGGTGGCGCTGATATACATCTCCCCCACTTTCCAGACCTTCGACTCGGAACAGGGCGGCAAACTCATGAAACATATCCGGCACTGCATCGACAATTTCAAGAAGACGCACCCCGACGTGGAGGTGCTCATGCACGGCAATGTGGTTCGGGCGGGAGGCAACTCCAGCACCATGAAACGCGACACCTTTTTCACCGTCGGCATTTCGCTCCTGATCGTCCTCATTGTATTGGGCATCTGCTTCAAGAGTTTCAACATCGCGTGGCAGCATCTGTTGCCCGTGGTTTACGGCACTTTCTTCTCGCTGTCGTGCATGTACTGGCTTCAAGGCGGCATGTCGCTCATGGCGCTGGGAGTCGGTGCCGTGGTATTGGGCGTTGCGCTCAGCTATTGCTTGCATATTGTTATCCATCAGCGTTGCGTGGGCAGTGTCGAGCAGATGCTCAAGGAAGAATCCCTGCCGGTGTGCCTCGGCTGCCTCACCACCATCGGCGCATTCCTCGGTCTGCTCTTCACCCAGAGCGACCTGCTGAAGGATTTCGGACTCTTCTCCACCTTCGCGCTTATCGGCAACACCCTCTTCGCGCTCATCTTCCTGCCGCATTTCCTCCACGAAGACGAAACGCAGCACAACGAGAAGATTTTCAAGGGGATTGAGAAGATCAACAACTACCCATACGACCGCAATCCGTTTGTTATCATCGGGTTATGCATCGTCATCATCGTGGGCATCATCTTCTCCGGAAAGGTGCAGTTCGACAACGACCTGCAGAACATCGGATACGAGAGTGATGAGCTGCACAAATCCGAGCAACTCTATTCCGAGAAAAACGACCACGGCGGGGTTCCGGGCTATTATGCGGTGCTCTCCCCCTCGCTCGATGAGGCGCTGGATGCCAACAACGTGCTTTCCGCCCGACTGGATTCGTTACGCCAGGCCGGGGAGATTATCGCCTACACACCCACCGTGTCGATGCTTTTCCAGTCGCAGGCCGAGCAGGAACGCCGGATTGATGCCTGGAAACGCTATTGGACCCCGGAAAAGGTGAACGAGGCGATGGCGGCCGTGCGCAAAGCCGCCGCCAACAACGAACTTTCGCCCGACATCTTCGTGCCCTTCCAAGCGATGGTCGAGGCCGACTACGAGCCCGGCGACCTCTACACTTCCGGAGCAATCCCCGACGGTCTGCTATGCAACTTCATCGAAGAGGTTGATGGCAACTACCTGATATTCAACACCACACAGCAAGAGAAGGAGAAGATGATGGCGAACAGCGACCTCATCGCCGCCATGCCGAACGCCCTCGTGGTGGATCCGTTCTATTATGCCGGCAATCTGGTCAACTTGATCAAACGCGACTTCAACACCACGTTGCTCATCTCTTCCCTTTTCGTCCTGTTTGTGCTGATTTTATGGTTCAAGGACCTGGTGATCGCGGTCATCGCCTTCCTGCCGATGTTCCTGAGCTGGTACGTGGTGCAGGGCTGGATGGCCATCCTCGGCTGGCCCTTCAACCTCATCAACATCGTGATTTCCACCTTCGTATTCGGTATCGGCGTGGACTACAGTATCTTCGTGATGCAGGGGCTGATCGCGGCCCAGCGCAACGAAGGCAACCTGCTGCTCGAAAACCATAAGATCGCGGTCTTCTTCTCCGCCTTCGTGTTGATCGTGGTGATGATCTCGATGCTCTGCGCCACCCACCCGACCATCACCTCCATCGGCCGGAGCGCCATCATCGGCATGATCTCCACCATTATGATCACCTACACCCTGCAACCGCTGATTTTCCGCTGGGTCATGAAAATCCCTTTCATGCAACGCCGCATCCAAAAGAAATAACCATAACCCCTCACCCCTAACCCCTAAACCC
>JAGCVQ010000042.1 GCA_017962275.1 Bacteroidales bacterium | reverse complement strand
CCGGGCACGTTCTACAAGAAGGCCGGGGTCATCCTAACGCAATTCTCCCCGAAGGAGAGCGTGCAGACCGTCCTTTTCGATGAGGTCGATCGCGAGAAACACGACAAACTGATGCACGCAATGGACAAAATCAACGAAAAACAGGGACATCGCAGCGTGGTGGTCGCCACCGCCGGTTTCGACGGAATACGCATGAACCGAAACCACCTCTCTCCCAACTACACCACGGACTGTAACGACATTCTCACCATCAAGGTGTAGCAGATAGCAGTTAGTAGTTAGTAGTTAGTAGTTAGTAGGTAGTAGTTCCGTCACCGTCTCATTATTCATTCTTCAATCTTCATTCTTCATTCTTCATTCTTCATTGTTACGGGACCGGATCGTACCCGCTGCCGCCCCAGGGGTTGCAGGAGAGCACGCGCTTGAGGGTGAGCCAGGAACCCTTGAAGGGACCGTGCTTGCGGATGGCCTCGATGCCGTAGTTGGAGCAGGTGGGCGTGTAGCGGCAGGCGCGGCCGAGGTAGGGCGAGAGCGTCACCTGGTAAAGCCGTATCAGCCCGATCAATAGTTTGGACAGCAGGTTTTTGAACCCTTGGTACAGTTTTCTCATAGCTGATCAGGGGTTCAGTTTCCGTTGCAGCTCGTCGATAAGGTGCAGCGCGGCCTCCTCCACGGTTGGGAAATCGGGAAGCTCCTCGCCGACGAACATCCAGCAGAGTCGCAATGTCTGGTTCTTGGGAAGGGCAATGTCGTGGCGATGAAGACGGTATGCCTCGCGGAAGAGCCGTTTCACGCTGTTGCGATCGACCGCGTGGCGGAACCGTTTTTTCGGCACGATGAAAGCAATCCGGCAGGCGGACTCGCCCGGAGTTTCAAGGATGCTGTAGAAGCATTTTATGGGGTAGCGGAACACGGACTGCCGTTGCAGCACCACGTCTTTGATCTGCTGCGAGGATTTCAGGCGGCAGGTCTGCGGGAAGCTGAAATTAGCGTCTGCGGTTGGCATATTCCTTCAGAAAAGCGTCCAGCGCTTCGGTGAGGGAGGCGTGCTCTTTGGTGGGCGCGGAGACATGGAGGGTCCATCCGGCCTCCGTGACAGCCTGCTCGGCAGCCTTGCCGAGGGCGGCGAACGCCTTCTCCCCCTGCTCGAAGTCGGGGTAGTTGGCCTGCAACGACTTCACACCGTTCGGGCTGAAGAAGACAACCATGTCGTACTTGTCAATGTCCACGTTGTGAACGAGATCGGCCGGAGCGATGACGAAGACCACCGCCTGCGCGAATTTGATCTCGTTTTCGGTGAGCACGGCTTCCAGTTGCGGCGGGATGCCGTCCTGGCTGCACGGAATCAGCATGGAGACTGTCTTGTTCTTGATCAGAAGGTCGTAAAAGCTCGCCACCTGTGCGTCTTTTGCGGCGAAAACGCGGCGCTTGCGGTAGGGCACGTACTTCTGCAGGTAGAGCGCGATGGACTCGGTGGCGCAGTAGTACTTCATCGATTCGGGCATCTCAATGCGCATCTCCTTGCACAGCTCGAAGAACTTGTCTATGGTGTTGGTGCTGGAGAACACGATGGACTCGTAGTCCAGAATGTTGATGTGGGTCTTCCGGAAATCCAACGCGGTGGTGCGGTTGATCTTGAAAAACTTGTAGAAATCAATATTGATGCTGTACTTTCTGATCAGCTCACCGTAAGGGGATTTTTCGACGTCCTCGGGCGCGTTTTGGGAAACCAATATGTTTTTAATCTTCATTTCCGAACTTTATGTGAATATGTTTTTTATCTACTAACCGATTATCAATCAAATTATTAACAACACCTTAAGGAATACCAACCAAGGTAAAATTTCAAGGGTGCAAAAATAGAGAAAAAAATGAAACCGATGACGTCCGGTTGAATTTATTTTCAACAGCCTGTAAACCCATACGGAGAACAGTATTGCCAGGATGATCGTAATCACATAGTAAAGGGCTTTTAGGCCGGTGTATTGGATGACGACGAGCAGCGGGAAGATGACGGAGGCGAAATCCGTCATGAAGATGAATTTGTACTGGTTGATGGAGATGCGTTCTTTCTTTTTGTTGAAGAGGTAAGCGTAGAGCTCGTTGCTGAGAAGCTTGAGGAAATAGGCGACCAAGAACAGGGCGAAAAAGATGCCGATGTTGGCCATGAAGTGCAGTTTCGACATGGCACCGGGAATGTAGGTGGAACAGAACATGATGATTCCCGTGGTGATGGTGAGAATGTCGAAGAACAGCACGAACGGGGAGATACGGTCCTCGAGGATCTTGCCTTCACGCTGGATGATGGAGAAGTGGCGTTGGGAGAACAGGGCGCGGAATATGAGGAACAGTTTGCGGCGGAAGGTGATGAGGATCATCGTGAAAAGCAACAGCAGGACACAGAAGACCAGCGTCAGCCAGTTGTTCGGCTGCGCCACAGGATCCGACAGAAACTGCGTGACAGTGAGCCAGTGTTCTGCAAACATGGCTGTCCGTAAATATCAGGGGATGGGGGTTGAGGTTATTTCACCAGCAACTTCTTGGTGCAGAGCATCTTGCCGTTCGCTTCCACACCGTAAAGATAGACACCTGCGTTGAATTGGGTGATGTCCACCTGCTTTTTGCCCGTGTTGCTGACGGCGGAGCGGTAAACCTCCTTGCCGGTCAGGTTCTTGATGACGAGATAAGATTCGGAAGCAGGGGCGGCATAGTCGATGTTCACCACGCGCACAGCCGGGTTGGGGTAGGCGCGAAGAGTCTGCACGAAGTCCACAGGCTTCACGGACGTGCCGTTGCCGTAAACGATATAGAACGACGTTTTATCGTTTTCGTTGTCGGTCAGGAAGAACGTGAATTTCACGACGGCTGCGTCGCCCTCACCCGCGTAGGTAGCGTGGAAGGCGTTGCCGTCAGTGGAGGCAACGGTCTCGCCTGCCAGAATCTCCTTCACGGCGGAAAGCGTGCCGTCATAGCACTCGCCAAGACAGAAAACGATGTCCGTGGTCTCGTGGTTGATGACGAGCTCCTCCTTGCGGACGCGGAAGTTCAGGTCGTTCTCGGTCATGTTCTGATAGCCGAGATACGTGCTGACCTCGCCGTCAATGCCGTCGAGCGACACGAACACGGTGTCCCCGTTGTTGAGCGGAGTACTACCATTCAAAATTCTGATTGACTGAGCGTTAAGTGCCAATGCAGACATGAAAACCAGAAGCGTAAATATCTTTTTCATCTTATATTCTTTATATTTTGAAACTTGCCGCAAAAATACACTTTTTAGATATTCATTCGGAGGGGAAGTTTAATTTTTTGTTTTTTTCTTCAGCATCTTGAGAGATGTATTTAAAAAACGTAGAGACGCAAAATTTTGCGTCTCTACTATAAAGGTAATTACTAAAATCCGCGATTATTTTTTGCGTCTTTTGGGTTTGAGGTTGTGTTTGGCGACGAATTCGTCCAAAACTTCCTTCAAAGTGGGAGTACCGATCTCCTGCAGTTCGTAACCGACCTTCACAACGGGTTGTTTGATCTTGATGAAACGCGGCAGGTCGATAGGAGTACCGATGACGACGGCATCGCAAGGCGTGTTGGCGATGGTCTTCTCGAGGTCCTTCATCTGCTCGGCGCCATAACCCATAGCGGGCAGCAAAGTGCCGATGTTCGGATAAATCTTGAAGGTTTCGGAGAGCTTGCCGACGGTGTAGGGTCTCGGATCAACGAGTTCAGCACCGTGTTTCAGAGCGGCAACCGTACCGGCACCGATCTTCATCTCACCGTGGGTCAATGTAGGACCGTCTTCCACCACGAGGACTTTCTTGCCCTTGAGGAGTTCGGGTTTGTCAACCGTGAGGATAGAAGCAGCGTCGATCTGCTTGGCCGTCGGGTTGATTTTGCGCAGGTTGGCGCGGACGGTGTTGATGTTCTCCAAAGAAGCGGAGTCGATCTTGTTGATGACGATGACGTCAGCCATGCGGGCGACGACCTCACCAGGATAGTAGCTCACCTCTGCACCGGGACGGAGCGGGTCAGCAACGCCGATGGTCAGATCGGGAACGTAGAACGGGAAGTCGTTGTTACCGCCGTCCCACAGCACGATGTCGCAGCCGTCGGGATCGTTCTCGGCACCAGCCATCTCAACCCACTTGCCGGTTTGAGGATCTTTGGTCTTGCCACCCTTCAGGATAGCTTCGTAGTCAACACCAGCGTAGATGACGTTGCGTTTGGTGACCACATGGGGTTCGTACTCTTCCATCTCCTCGATGGTGCAGTTTTGATATTTGAGGTCATCGACGCAAGCGAAACGTTGGACGATTTGCTTGTTCAAATCGGGATCGTAAGGCATGGGGTGACGCACGGCGACCACTCTGAAGCCCATTCCAACGAGATATTCGATGATCTTACGGGAAGTCTGGGACTTACCGCAACCAGTACGGGTAGCGCCGACAGCGATGACGGGCTTTTTGGATTTCACCATGGTGTCGTTCGGGCCCATGAGCCAGAAGTTGGCGCCGGCGGCGTTCACGATGGCGCTGATGCCCATGACGTATGCGTAGGGCTTGTCGCTGTATGCGAACACGCAGTCGTCCACGTCAAATTCCTTGATCAGTTCGGCCAACTTGGATTCCGGATAGATCTTGATGCCCTTCGGGTAGAGATCTTCGCCGGCCAGTTCCTTCGGATACATACGGTCGTCGATACCGGGGATTTGCTCAGCGGTGAAAGCCACCACATTGTAGTTTTTGTTGTGACGGAAAAAGGTGTTGAAATTGTGGAAGTCTCTTCCTGCAGCACCAATGATGATCACATTTCTAACTTTTTTTCTCATAAATTTTTAATTTTTTGAGGTTTATAAAAATGAATTAGAGTTTCTCTTCTTTTTTGCGGGCGCAAAGGTATGATTTTTTTGCATACAAACCTTGTTTGTGGAAAATTTGTTGATAATTCCCGTTTTATTCCGGCGACATAATGCCTGTTGCATAATAATATGTACCTTTGCCGCCGGATTTTAAATCGTTCGGATGAATTTCAGATGTTTGATAATCAGTGTGATGTCCATTCTCGTGATGGGGCTGTTCCCGTTGCGGGCGCAGGTGTCCGTTGACTTTTCACACTCCGGCGGTTGCTACGAAAAACCGTTTGCACTCTCTTTGTCTGTGTCGGATAATGCTGACAACCCAAACTGTGTGATTCGGTTTACGCTCAACGGAAGCCTTCCGACAGCCAATAGCCCTCGCTACGTGAAGCCGATTGCGCTGTCCGGAAAAGCCTATTCCCGTTCGGAGATTTTCAGAATTCAGAACGCCCCCGACAAATACTGGTATCAGCCTGATAATGTGGAACATATCATCGTGGTCCGCGCCGCCGTGTTCGACAAGGACGGCAACCGCGTCTCCGAGGTGGAGACGAATTCATACGTCATCGAGTCGCTGTTGGGACGGAAAATCAGGATGTCCATTGTGTCGCTTTGTGTGGATTCCATGGATCTCTTTGATTTTCAGAACGGTATCTTCATTCCAGGAGTCGATTTCAATCCCGACAATCCAAGCCAAACCGGCAATTATTACCGCAGGGGACGCTCTGCGGAGCGGCAGGCCCACTTCGAATATATAAATAATGAAGAGGTGGTTGCGCAGGCCTGCGGGTTGCGTACGCATGGCAACATCGGGCGGCGGTATGCGCAGAAAGGACTTTCGCTCTATGCCCGCAACGAGTACGGCAAGAAGAACTTCAAGGATGTTTTGCCGTCCGGAAAGGACAAACGGCTGGTGCTGAGACCTTTCGGCAACGCATGGACTTCGGCAGGCATTCAGGACTACTTCTGCCAGCAGATAGCAGCTGGGCTGAATTTTGATGCGCTCGAATGCAAGCCGGTGGCGTTGTTCCTCAACGGCGAATACTGGGGCATCTACTATCTGGAACAGAAGCCCGACGAGAAGTTCATTGCCAAACGTCACGGCTTCGACCCCGACTCGGTGCGGCTCGTGCGTGACTGGGCAGGGCACAACGACCACGGCATCGACAGTGGTTTCGTGGCGATGATGCGGTGGTTGAAAACCGCCGACCTGGCTGACCCGAAACAATACGCCCAGATTTCGGGATGGGTGGACATCCCTTCGTTTATCGACTATGTCCTTTTCGAGACTTTCATCGGCAACCGCGACTGGCCTGCCAACAACATGCGCTGCTGGTCGGCAGAAGGCAGTCCGTGGCGCTTCATCTTCTTCGATGGCGACGGAGTGCGCACCACCAAGTTCAATGCGGTGCAAAACGCCCTTTACGACGGTGCGGACCTTACTTGGCCTACCTCCTCGGAAGCCACACTGTTGTTGCGCAAACTGTTGGAAAACAAGGATTTCAAGGAGAAACTTCGTGCCCGATTGAAAGAGTTGCGCCGTGAAAAGTTCCGCTGGAGCGCTTTCTCGAACATCGATGTGGAGATGTCCTCGGTTTTTGGCGTCTGCGTGAACGATGTGGAAGCTGAAATCGCTTCCCAGTCTGCCCGTTTCGGTTATCCGAAAAGCGTGAAGGCTTGGAAACGGGATGTGAGACGCCTGCGCCGGTACTTCAAGCGCCGCGCCCGTCGCGTCAATCGGGAATGGAGGCGAGTACTATAGCCGTGCGCGGCGGCAGGTAGAGCTGCAGGCGCGACTTCCCCTCGAAATCGTTCGTGAAATAGGAAATCGCTGTATCTACATTGCCGAAGCCGTGGTAAATCGGGTCGTCGCTGTTGAGGACAATCCGATACTCGCCGGCGGGGCAATTGATAGCGTAGTCCGAATAGGCATTTCCCGGATGGAAGTTGAAGACCACCAGACAGTTGCCGCGCTTGAACGCTAACACCTTGTCGCCGTCGTTCTGACAGAGCACCTCGGGTACGGAATCCAACATCCGATACTTCTCCACGCAATGGATCATGTCGTGGTCGAAGCGGTTCAATCCGCTGTACTTCAACATATTGTCATCCGCCAAATTCCACTGGCGACGGGCATGGTGGCATGACCAGCCGTTGCCCTCCCTCGGGAAGTCGATCCACTCGGGATGACCGAATTCGTTGCCCATGAAGTTGAGGTATCCGCCGGAGCAGAGCGTCAGCGTCACTAAGCGGATCATCTTGTGTAGCGCGATGCCGCGATCCACGACCATATCCGGTGTCAGCACCGACATGGAGGTGTACATCTTGCTGTCGATCATTCGGAATATGAGCGTCTTGTCGCCGACCAACGCCTGGTCGTGGCATCCCACATAGCTGATGGTCTCCTCCTCGGCGCGCTTGTCGGTCATCTTGAAGAAGATTTCCCCCATACTCCAGTCGTCGTCACTGCGGGTTTTCAGCGTTTTGACCCAGAAGTCGGCAATGCCCATTGACATGCGGAAGTCGAAGCCGATGCCGCCCAGTTCCACGGGAAATCCCATGCCTGGCATTCCGCTCACGTCTTCGGCGATGGTGGTGGCCGTCGGGTTGATTTCGCGCACCAGCCGGTTGGCAAGGGTGAGGTAGGAGAGGGCGTCCTCATCGACGTTTCCGTCGAAATATTGGGCGTATTCCATGAAATCCACCCCGAGACCGTGGTCGAAGTAGCACATGCTGGTCACGCCGTCGAAACGGAACCCGTCGAAGCGGAACTTTTCGAGCCAGTATTTGAGGTTGGAGAGCAGGAAACGGATGGTTTCGGGCTTGCCGTAGTCGAAACAGCGCGAATCCCACACCTTGTGGTGGCCCTTTTCGCCGTGATGTGTGTAGAGGGAGTCGCTTCCGTCGAAGTAGCCGATACCCTCCTTCTCGTTCTTCACGGCGTGGGAGTGAATCACGTCAAGAATGATGGAAATGCCCATGCCGTGGGCTGTGTCGATGAGTTCCATCAGTTCCTCGGGGGTGCCGAAGCGGAACGACGGCGCGAAGAAGTTGGAAACTTGGTAGCCGAAGGAGCCGTAGTAGGGGTGCTCCTGGATGGCCATCAGCTGTATCATGTTGTAGCCCAAGTCTTTGATGCGCGGCAGTACGGTCTCCTGAAATTCGTGATAGGAGGAGATCTTGGCCTCCTGCGACGACATGCCGATGTGAGCCTCGTAGATGAGCGGGTGTTCGGGTTTGGGTGGGGTGGGATGCTTCCAAACGTAGGGCTCTGGCTCCCACACTTGGGCGCAGAAAACCTTCGTGGACTCGTCCTGCACCACGCGCCGGCAGTAGGCGGGAATGCGTTCGTCCGCGCCGCCGTGCCACACCATCCAGAGTTTGTAGAGCATTTCGTTCTTGAGGGCGAAGTCGGGTAATTCGATTTCCCAGTCGCCATTGCCGATAGGGTGGAGGGCGAACTGCGGCTGTATCTGCCAGTTGGAAAAGTCGCCGTAGAGGTAGAGGGCGGTGGCGTTGGGGGCCTTCTCGCGGAACACCCACCCGCCGGCGGTCTTGTGCAGCCCGTAGTAGAGGTGCCCGTTGGCGATGTCGGACAGGGATGTCTTGCCGTCGGTGAGCTGCAGCTCGCGCAGCGCAGCCCGCTCCATACGTTTCTGCAACTTCGCCTTGAACGGCTTCAGCCAGGGGTCTTTGGCGACCAATTGGGATTTAACGGTCGGTCGGTTCATCGTCACGATACAATTAAAATAGGTTGGCAAAAGTACAAAAAAAGCGAAATGGTGACAATCTCAAGTTTATCTCCGCGTATCACACGTATCTTCACGTATATTTACTTCTATGGATTTTACGTGTAGATCCGAGCGATACGTTGAGATAATTCTTCATTACCCAATCGGATAATATCCGCCGTTCTTCTTGCTGCCGGTGTATTCGATAAGCTCTTGCTTCTTGAGTTCATAGAGGCAGCGCTCCATGGTGGTCTGAGAATAGGAGGTGTGGGCAATGATTTCCGTGGACCGGCAACCGGGATGCTTTTTGATGTAGTTGAATACGGTGTCAAGCTTTTCTTGCGGCGGGATAGACTGGATTTTTTTGCCCTTTTCTTCTTCGCTTTCCAACCGCACGCCCTTCTTCTCTTCAATATTCCTCAGATACTCGTCAATGGCGGCTGCAATCTGCGGGGCTCTTTTGGTGTCCAACTTGAATGGGAGGGTCGCTTCCGTCGAAGGGAAGGCCTTCATGGTGACACTCTTTCCGTCGCACGAGGCGATGTGTTGGTAAGGAACGATAATGGAGGATGATATACGGATAAACTCTTTGTTTCCGAAATGTTGCTCCAGGTATTTGATGGTGCAATAGCGTGTGTATTTCAGGCCATCAACAGTATGGATTTCCGTTTCATTTCCGAATT
The DNA here is from genome assembly GCA_017962275.1 of Bacteroidales bacterium. GTDB lineage: Bacteria > Bacteroidota > Bacteroidia > Bacteroidales > WCHB1-69 > F23-D06. The sequence goes on along the minus strand of JAGCVQ010000042.1, from coordinate 25,901 downwards.
TCTTACAATAAAGGATATTGTCAACGGGTATGTGCTGGCAGTTGTTTTGATCATCGCAAACATCAAGCATTTGGGCATTTTGGTAAACGAACCTCACCTCGGTGTCCAAATGCTCTTGTAGCCGCTTTCGTTCCCTGAACAAGTATGGGAAGAAGTTGAAGAAAAGGTTGCGTCCACAAACAACAAACAGTAAACTGGAGAAATAAGAATAAAAACCAACTTGCTCGATAATGAAACCGTTACAATACATGATGAAAGGGTATGCGATGGTTAATTCCAGTACAGCAAAGACTAGAGCTATAACTACCAGTGCTAACCAATAAAGTGTACGTGAGTGCCTTCGCTCCACAAGCAACGGATAGAGCAGATAATAGTTGACATAGAGCGATGCCAATAGAAGCAGTCCGGTGAGTGACTCCTTCAACGTGCTGCCAGCATACGGGCGGAGATAAGCGTTACGGGAGTAGAACCTCAACAGCGCAACGCAAAACAGGAAGTTCAGCAAAATGGTGACAATTGTCTTTTGGTGTTTCATAATATATGATATTTACAGTGGCAAAGATAGTCATTTTATGCCGTCGTTTATTCCCCCCATCGGTCGTTTAATCCCCCAAAACGCCGCTTCGGGGGATATACCCTGCTATGTACATAAAACGCTGGTTATGATATGCTTATCGCTCTGTCGGGGTTCTGCGTTTTTGACGAAACGTCATATTTTTGGTTGAGAGGGAACATATTCCTGCTGTGAGGGATAAAATGTTTGGGAGATTTGTGGTATTTTTGCCGTCGAAAAAACAACAATTTTCACGTACCATAATTGTGAGCTATGAAAAAGACCCTTACATTCGCAGTTCGTTTCGGAGTGCTTTTGTGCTCTTTTTGTTTGCTGTCGCATGCCACCTACGGTAATCATCCGACGCTGTACACTCCTTGTGCGCCGCTGACGGTGCGATCTGCTACGAGTTGTCCATCCGTGACCAACCTTAATGTATCAGAAGTCACGGAAACCACCGCCAGAGTCACTTGGGAACCGGGCGGAAGCGAGACACAATGGCTCTATATCGTGGTGATGAGTGATTCTACCAGTCCGTCGGCTTCTGACCCTGGGTGGCAGATTATCACAAACGACACCCTCCAACTTGATTCCCTCTCCGAAGGTCATTTTTACAGGATTTGGGTCAAAGCGGATTGTGGAAACGGTCTCATAAGCAATGCCAGCCACGTCGATTTATGGACGGACTGCCAGGATCTGTCTTCTTTCCCGTATGTGGAAAATTTCAACAATCCAGAGCCAGGGTATTATCATGTTATGCCGAGTGTAGGGCCGCTTCCGCACTGTTGGGTTGAACGAGATCATGCGGTACACCTCGGCAGTGACGGGATACTGAGGTTTCACACCTTCCAAAATCAATTGAAGATTGCCATTCTTCCACGGTTAGCGGACAATGTACCGATTACACACCTCAAAATGACATTCTCATACCGTAATCCGTATAATGACGCGCCATCCACCTTATTCATTGGCGTTATGGATGATCCTTTCGACATCTCCACGTTTGTGCCCTTGGACTCAGCTACCACTCCATACGACAACTGGGGATGGCATCAAAAAGAGGTGTTGTTCGAGAATTATTCGGGAAGCGGACGGTATATTGCCATGAAATACATCCCCTCCTCTGTCAATTACTTTGATGTGGACAATCTTGCCTTGGATATGGTCTATAATTGCCACGATCCTTATAACGTAATGGCTACCAGCATTTCACCGGGTACTGCTTACATCACATGGGACGATGAGGAAGGGGAAGACGAATGGGAGGTGGCCATTGTGCCCGACTACCAGACGGAGCCGGACAGCAGTCAAATCGTTACTGTACATCAGAGTGAGTACCATGCCACGAACATCAATGACACCAACCTTGTCTTTTTTGTGCGCACCCACTGCTCCAACGGCTGGGACTACAGCGAATGGGTCTCCATACCTGTGACCTCTTTCGCATATCAGCCAGCCACAGTCCCATACTCCCATGATTTCGAGAACGGGAACGAGAATGCCGCGTGGCGAATGGAAACCGGAAATCCTGTCAGCCGGTGGCAAATCGGCATCCCTAACGGTTACAGCGATTCATTGCTCTTCGTTACCAATAACGGCACGGATGCCTCCTACGGCAGCACGATAGCCGAGGCTTGGGCGTACCGGGACTTCCAGTTAAGCGGTGCCACCGAGTATGAAATCAGGTTCAGATGGCTGTGCAACGGGCATTCCTCTTACGCTTATATGCATGCAATGGTCGGGGAACCCGCCCCGATATTGGTTTCCACAAACTATTTCGATGATGTTTATCCCGAGGGATCTGTTCTGATAGGTAAATTTGCGCTCCAGGATGATTGGAAGACAACCCGTTACGTGTTGGGAAGCGAAAACGACAATACGGTGCGGCGTCTCTACTTCCGATGGCGTAACGTGTACAATTCCGTGTATCCGCCGGGAGCGGTCATCGATAATGTGCAGATTGTTCCGTATCACTGTCCACGTCCTGTGGATGTCACGTTTGAAGGAGCCACGGCACATGATGCGTTCATCTCCTTCTCATCTGCCGGGATTGAGCAAGTTGCCTGGCAATATGTTATGGGTGTCGGTGATATTGACCCCGACACGGTTTCGGATGTGGTTGCAATTCAAGGCACTTCCATTCAGCTCTCAGGTTTGCAATCCAGTACGAATTACACCCTGTATGTGCGATCGGTTTGCGATAACGGCTATTACTCCGCTTGGTCGGATGGGGTGGCTTTCCAGACTTTGTGCGATCCACTTTCCCTCCCATACTATGAGGATTTCACCCCCGGAGACAATCATTCGGGCAATCTCCCCGACTGTTGGTCGTCCCTTGCTCCCGAAACGGGTATCCATAGTCCATACATTTCAGAAAACAGCATGTTGGACGACGGCGGTTCTGTTCTCCGTTTTGCGGGTAATAATACCACAGATGCTTTGGTTATACTTCCCGAAGTTCTTTCCGATTATTCTGTCAACAATCTGCGGCTCTCGTTCTTGATGCGCACAGGCAGCGGCTACCCCAGTTTGATTGTGGGGGTGATGTCTGATCCCGATGACATCTCGACCTTTGTTCCGGTGGATACTGTCCAAACCGTTGAGTCACAAGCCGTCAATCGGATGGATATCTTTTTTGACCATTATCAGGGCTCAGGCACTTATATTGCCCTTATTTCTGATTATGCGGGAGAATACGATTTCCTCATCGATTTAGACGATCTGGTGTTGGAAGAGGCCCCCTTGTGTCATGCCCCATCCGATTTACGGGCTACCAACGTGTCCCAACATTCGGCAACGCTATGGTGGACACCCGCCAATGATGAGCAGGCTTGGGAAATAGCCTACGGAACAGAAGACTTCAATCCGGATTCGGCGAACAACATCTGCGTGGCAAACGTGAACCCATTCGTTCTGACAGGACTGGATGAGGGAACATTCTACGGTTGCTATGTGCGGGCACTATGCTCTTCAGGGGAGTACAGCGAATGGAGTCCGCTCGGCTACATTTTCACTCGTTGTGCCCCAATGTCTGTTGTCAGCGGGCCTTATCAGGAATCTTTCGACAGCTACACAACCGAGGTCTCCACATCGTATTTTCCACCGATGAATTATCCATATATCACTTATCCGGACTGCTGGACGTTCCTCAATCTCCATGTTTTTGTCGGTTGCCCTCCTGGGGTACTTCCCGTTGCTTTTTTGTCCAACAGCAGCAACCTGATTGTTTTGGGCAACAGTCTGCACCTCGTGGATAGCAGGGTTACGCCATTGTATGCGGTTCTTCCTGAATTTGCCGAACATCTTCGTTTCCTAAAGCTGACGTTCTCCTACAAATATGCGACCATTCGTCCAACCCTTTCGGTTGGCTATATGACCGACCCTTCTGATGGGAATACTTACCATGAAGTGCAGTCCTGCCCATATTCGAACACAAACAGTTTCACGACAATGACCATCGACTACAGTACGCTCGGCCTTGCCGCTGACAGCAACTACTGTATCGCATTTCGGACGTATGATAGCGTTACGGGATGGACAAACGCCGCCATCGAAAACGTGAAGGTGCAGCTTATCCCGAATGCTTTCCCCGCCCCCACGCAGCTGGTTGTCAACGACATCACGTCACATACGGCCACTGTGGATTGGACTGACGGCAACGGCGAGAGCCACTGGGTGGTGCAATACAGACTCGCCACCAGCCCCGATTGGACTGACAGCATGGATGTTTATTCACATCCTGTCTTCCTCGACAGTCTGACATCCAACACGGTTTATGATGTCCGGGTGAAATCAGTTTATGGGGATAGTCGGACCATGTGCAGCGACTATACCACCACTGATTTCACCACGCTTGATGACACTTCCGTGCCCGATTACGACGATTTTGGCCAGCATGTCTCAATTCGGCCCAATCCGGCCAAACAATTCATTGACATTGATTTGGACGAAGCCATAGCGGCAGGGGAAATCCTTTTGTATAATGCTTACGGACAATGGATTAAAACGATTCCTGTACAGAATCTCTCTACTCGGATTGGCTTAGAAGAATTGTCGGCAGGAGTTTACGTTGTACGTGTGGTGGGCGAAAGCGGCGTTGCGACGAAACGGTTCGTCAAGGAGTGACGCTCGTGTTACGCATCCACATTCACCACTACCCGCACCTTCTTGAACGTCGGCAGCTGCTTGAACTGCCGGAGCACTTCGCGAAGTTGTTGCTTCCTTGCGCCAAGCGTATTGTCGCGGTTCAGCTTGATCCAGAAATCCTGCAGGTAGTAGTTCTGGATGCGGGAGACCAACGGCGTGGCGGGACCCATCACATTGCCTTGGAAAACCTCCCTCAGCATCGCTTGCAGCTGCATCGCGGCGGCCATAACGGTCTGCTCTTCCGTATGTTTCAGCGTGATTTTCACCATGCGGGTGACGGGCGGCAAACGGAACTGCTGCCGCTCGGCGATCTGACTCTGGTACATCGCGGCGAAGTCGTTGCTCTCCACGAATTTGAGGGCCGGGTGGTTGGGCTGGAAGGTCTGGATGACCACCTTGCCGGGCACCTCCTTGCGGCCTGCGCGCCCGCTCACCTGCGACAGCAGCTGGAATGCCCGCTCGAATGCCCGGAAATCGGGGAACGAGATCAGCGCGTCGGCGTTGAGGATGCCCACCACGCTCACGCGGTCGAAATCCAACCCTTTCGTCACCATCTGCGTGCCCACTAAGATGTCGGTCTTGTGCTCCTCGAAGTCGCTGATAATCTGCTGGTAAGCGTTTTTCGAACGCGTGGTGTCTGTGTCCATGCGGGCGATGCGTGCCTCGGGGAAGATTTCCGCCAACGTGTCTTCAACCTGCTCTGTTCCAAACCCTTTCATCTCGATGTCGGTGCTGTGGCACGTCGGGCACTCTCTCGGCACCTCGATGGCGTAACCGCAGTAGTGGCATTTCAGCAGGTTGGTCTTCTTATGGTAGGTGAGCGTCACGTCGCAATATTGGCACTTGGGCATCGATTCGCAAGTGTGGCAGATCATGCGCACCGCGTAGCCGCGCCGGTTCTGGAACAGGATGACCTGCTCTTTGCGCTCCAAGGCCGTCGCCATCTGCTCGATCAGGAAGTGCGAGAAGAGGCCCTGCACCTCCTTCCGGCGGGTCGCGAGGGTCATGTTAACGGTATAGATGTCGGGGAGTTTGCTGTCGGCGTAACGCTGCATCAGCTCCACCAATCCGAATTTGTGGAGCTGCACGTTGAAGTAGGTCTCCAACGACGGCGTGGCGGTACCCAACAGCGTTTTCGCCCCGTGGATCTGCGCGAGCACCACGGCGGCGTCGCGGGCGTGATAGCGCGGAGCCGGGTCGATCTGTTTGTAGGAACCGTCGTGTTCTTCGTCCACAATGACTAACCCTAAGTTCTTGTAAGGCAGCAGCAAAGCCGACCTCGCCCCGAGAACCAGCTGGTATTTGGCGGTGTCGTCCGCATCGCTGCCGCTCAGCACGCGGTTCCAGATTTCCACCCGTTCATACTCGTTGAAACGGGAGTGATAGACCCCGACCTTGTCGCCGAAATACTTCCGCAACCGATTGACAATCTGTGAGGTGAGGGCGATTTCAGGAAGTAGATAGAGCACCTGTTTGCCCTTTTTCAGCACCTCGTCGATCAGCTTGATGTAGATTTCGGTCTTGCCGCTGCCGGTGACGCCGTGCAGCAACGTGACGGGAAACTTTTCAAAGTTTTGTTTGATTTCTTCGTAAGCCCGTGTCTGCGCCTCAGAGAGAATTACCTCGTCGGCATTTTCGGTCGAATAGTCCGCTAAACGGGAAATCACGTGCTCTTCGGAGAGCAGGATTCCCTTCTTGATGAGCGTCTGCAGACTGTTAGGGTTGATATTTTCGGATTTGGTGAGGGTGCTCTTCGGAATCGCCGCATCGAAGCGGTAGCGGTTGCCCTCGCGTGTCAGCATCATGAAGCCGAGCAGGGTGTCGGCCTGTTGCGACGTGCTCGATTTCCCGTTGAGTCGGTCGAGCAAAGCCATGAACTCCGCCTCGTTGTCGTAGGGCGGTGCAAGACGTATAACTGTCTCTCTCTTAGGTTTGTATGGATTGCGAATCTCCTCGTCAGTGATGACCGCCCGTTTATCGACCAACGATTTGATGATGGGCATCACCTTGGCGACTTGGAGCGTTTTGGCGACTTCGGCCACGGTCATGGTTTCGCGGTGGATAAGCAGTTCCACGACGTTGAGTTCGTGAGGGGTAAGCACGGAGATGTCGCCGTCGAAGTCGGGGTGGATCTTGACTTTGGTTTCGCTTGCGAGGCGCAGGGCGGAGGGCAGCGCGGCGGCCATCACCTCCCCGACGGTGCACATATAGTAGTCGGCGATCCACTGCCAGAGCTTGTATTGCGCCTCCGACACCACAGGACGTTCATCGATGACATCCAGTATGTATTTGACTGTAAACTGTTTAGGAGAATTCTCATGCACCCGTTCCACGATGGCGGCGTAGAGCTTGTTGGCCCCGAACGGCACCACCACGCGCATTCCGAATGCCACCTGACCGTTGAGCGCCTGCGGGACGCGGTAGGTGAAGCGCGCCTCGATGGGCAGCGGCAGGATGACATCGGCGAAGAAGGTCTGCATGGGGAAATAGGATTAGTATCCGCTCGGAACTATCTCATTGTCTTTCACTTCGAGAAACTGTACGTTCACGTTCTCGTAGCCGCCGTCGGGCGATTTGTCGAACGAAAGCGGGAAGGCGATCGGGCTGACTTTCACGCGGTCGAGGTCCAGATGGTTGAGCACCAGTTCCACGAAATAACGGGTGATGTCATAGCCTTGGAACGCGAAATTCTCCAAGGAGGGCGGCACCCCGTACTTCTGCGTGTAATCGTAGATGAATGTTTTGGTCTTTTCCTCGTCGAAATCAATGTAATAATCCGAGAAAAAGTGCAGGTTGAGCTTGGAATAATACTCGATGTCGTAGGTTTTGGACTCCATCCACGATTCCGGCACTACGAACGTGAGGTTGTCAGTCTTTTTGCTGTAGAGCAGGTTACGCGAGATGATGAGGTTCTGCGCGGGGTTGTCGTAGAAGGTGATGACGACACTCGGTTTGTACTCCGACAACCGTGTCACCACCGAAGATGCGTTGGGGATGATCTCGTGCGCGATGTTTTGTTTCCTGAAATAGGAAAGATAAGCCTTCATCTCCTTATTGTCAGAAGTGGAATCGCCGTAGATGATGATCGGAAAGGCGTTGGTCTGCTGCGCCAGGAACGAGACCATGGCTGGCCGTGCCTCCAAAGAGGGAATCAGCTTATAGACGTATTCGTTGCCCTCCATGAAGTCCTGACGGCTGGTGAAGGGGTTCACGATGGGAATCCGGTACTCTTTCGCGTATGCTGCCGCCACCGCGAACAGCTTGCCGTAGAACGGTCCGATAATGAGGTTTACGCCGTTCATCAACTCGGTGTCTTCCAGGATGTTACGCAGCTTCGCCTCGCTGTTTGAGATGTCGCGCACGATGATGTCGAACTGGATGTTGTCGTTTCGGCTCATCTCCTCAATTGCCATCTGCGCCCCGTTCCAAAAGCCCATCAGCCGGTAGGAGCGCACATTGTCCATTTCATCGCACTCTTTGATGTAGGGCGTTGTATAACTATCTGATTCAAAGGGAATCAGGTAGAGAATCTTACATTCGGACGGCTCGGCGAAAACGGCAGTCATCCCGATTACGATACATATTGCATAGAGGATTATTTTTTTCATCGTATTATCTTTTTGTGGGACAGTAGGGCATGCCCCGCTGTTGCTAAATCCGATCCAGTACGGTGCGGCACAGCGTCTCCATTCGGTCGTGGTAATTGTCGAGGAACTTGCCCGTGACGCGATTGGCGATGAGGAGGCAGACGGTGAGGGGTTGATGTCCGAGCAGGTTGCCGAGACCGTAAATCGCGGAGCACTCCATCTCCATGTTGGTGATGGCATGGCCTTGGTACGCGAAGGTTTCGATTTTCCCGTTGAGTTCGGGGTATTTCAGGTTGAGCCGGACCTGGCGGCCTTGCGGACCGAAAAATCCCGGGGCGCTGACGGTGATGCCCTGGGCCATGTCGTGGCCGATACGGTTGAGAAGTTCGGGCGATGCGGGCGTGCAGTAAGGGTAGGGGAGCGTGTCAGCCCAGCCGGTGTGGCGTACAAACGCCTCGACCATCTCTTCGCGGATGATGTTGCTGGTCTCGTAGAACCGCAGCACGCCGTCAATGCCAAGGCCGAACGAGGAGGCCAAGAAGGTGCCGCATTCGAGGTCCGGGTTGAGGGCGCCGGAAGTCCCGATGCGCACAAGGTTGAGGGAACGGTGCGTCTCCTTCACCGTGCGGGTTTTGAGGTCGATGTTGGCCACCGCGTCTAACTCGGTGAGCACGATATCGATATTGTCGGTGCCCATTCCCGTGGAAATCACGGAGATGCGTTTCCCTTGGTAGGTTCCGGTGTGGGTGATGAGCTCGCGGTTCTGCTTGCGCACCTCCACAGTGTCGAACATCGCGGAAATCATCGCCACACGGCCCGGGTCACCTACGAGGATGACGTTGTCGGCCAGCTCCTCGGGGTGCAAATTGAGGTGGTAAATCGCGCCGTCGGCCTGAAGGGGCAGCTCGGATGCGGGTATCGGTTTGGTCATAATGTTCGGTTTTGTTTGAAACGGCAAAGATACAAAAAATAGTTTAGAGTTTAGAGTTTAGAGTTTAAGGTTTAGAGTTTAAGGTTTAGAGTTTAGAGTTTAGAGGATAGGACGGGAACAGATTTTAACGTCACTTGGTAATAGTGTTTTGGGGTGGAATAAGGAATAAGGGGTTCAGTCGGGAGGGTTTCAGGGAGGTAGATGGCGCACATCGTGTTGGCGACGTGGTAAAGGTGCGGGCGTTTCTCCTCCGGGGTGCCCTCCCAGATGGCGGCGAGGACGCTCCAGCGGATGGTTTCGGGGTCGAAACCGTAGTCGTGCCACACGATCACGGATTTCTCGTCGCGCAGCAGCTCGAAAGCGGATTTCGTGTCTTTCTTCACCGTTTCGTAATGGTGGTCGCCGTCGATGAAAACCATGTCGAACTGCCCCTTGTACGGGGTGAAGTCGAATTGTTGAGAATTGCCCTCCAAGTGCGTCACGTTGTCCAACGGCTTGGAGAAGAAGGCGTGGGCGTCGGCATAGCGTTCGTCGTTCCGGAACGCGAGGATTTCCTTGCGCGAAAGGTTCAGCGTGACGCATTCCGGTACCACGTCGGCCACATTGGCGACGCTTTCGCCGCGCCACGTGCCGATCTCGAAGTAGCTCTTCGCGTTTATCTTCCGGGCGATGCCCTTCAGCAACGCGATGTCGATGGGCATTGTCGCACCCGACAGGTACGCGTAGGGCGACACCGTCTCCTCGAAATCCGGAAACAGCTCCTCCAACCGCAACAGCGGCAGTCCGTCGGCAAGCCCGAACTTATGTACAAACTTCTTTTGATGAACATCCTCACTGTTCAGCACATGGTTCAGCAGATAAGGATGTTTGATGATGAGCTTCAATGCCAACAGCGCTTTCTTTATCTTTCCCATAACGGTTTATTTCAAATAATGATTCTTTATTTCCAAAAGGTAATTCTTTAATTCTGAAGGTGTTAATACGAAATCGTGCATTTTGAACCGCGACTCTTTCAGGAAGCAGGCCATCAGGAAAAGGGCGTTTGTGCTGTAGGCCAATGAGGCGGTCACGGCGGCACCCTGTGCGGCGAAACGCGGAATCAGGGTGAAGCCGCAGGTCAGCGTGATCACCAGTCCGCAAAGTGCCGCCCAGGTGTTCATGAAGTAGCGGCCGGAGCCGGAGTAGTAGTGCCCGAGAATCAGGTAAACGCCGTAGAGGAGCACGCCCGGTGCCAAAATCTTGATGAGCGTGGACATCAGCCCGAACTCGGGACCGAAGACGAACTGATAGAACTGAGACGGTAGCAGGGCCAAGACGATCACTGCCGGCAACGAAATGGCAAAGCAGATTTTGGCGAGGTCGAGCGTAAGTCGCTGGTTGTAAGCGGTGTCCGTGCTGTTCGAGACGCGGGCGTACTGCACCAACGCGATGCTGTTGGAGATAATCCACAGCGCTTCGGCCAACGAGACGGCGTTGGAATAGACCCCAACGTGCCCTGTGTCCACGTAGGCGTTCAGCAGGTAGTAGCTCAGCCGCAAATTGAAAAACTGCACGAAGTGGCTGGTCTGGTTGAGGAACCCGTACTTGAAAAGGGCTCTCAGCGTGTCGTTGTATTCTCGTAACGGGTATATCTTCAGGGACTTATATTCATTCCACAGCTGGCGGGTGCCCAGGATGGCCGAACTGCCGTAGGCCACATAAAGCCCGATGATGTAGCCGTAGATGTCGCTTTTGCCCAGCACGAGATAGTACACCAGCAGGGTGAGTACCAGCGCGACCGGTTGCAGCAGCGTGTTGTAGTTCGCCTTCTTCACCTCTTCCTTTCCGATCAGGATGCGGAAGTTGATGCTGGCGAAGGAGGAGACGAACGAGAGGATGGCGGTGTGAATGGCTAACGCACTGTCTAACCCCATGTTCAGCAACAGCATCAGCACACCCATGACGACGGCCACGAACAACGCCCACAACACCGACGGCAGCCACAGTTTGGAGAAATCGTGGCGCGAGGTCAGATAGACGAGGCTCGCCCCGCAGACAATCTCCGAGAATATCAGGATGAAGCTGATGTTCGTCAGCACCAGCGACTGCAGGCCTTTCCCGCTGTCGCCCAGAACCTGCGAGATGAGGATGGCGATCGCCAAGTTGATGAAAGCGACCACCATTTTCGTGCCGAACGTGTTTAGTATCTTACTGAACATGGCGATTTTTATGGCGGCAAAAATACGAAAATTTCGTATCTTTGCCGCCATGCTAATAGTCCATATTCCCTCCTGGTTCCCCATCCCCGAAAAGCCGCTGAACGGGAATTTCATCTTCCGGCACATCGAGTCGCTGGGGGATCGCGTGCAGTCGGTCATCTTGCACCATCTGCATGACGGTTTTATGCCGGAAGTGCCCGCCAATGCGACACTTTTCCCGGTCAAGGCCGACAGTGACGATAAGTTCGGACTCTTCCGGGCGTATATGACCGCCTTTGATGAGCTTGTCCGGCAGTATGGCAAACCCGATATCCTTCACCTGCACGTGGCGCTGCCGCTGGGACCGGTCGCGGCGCGGATCAGCCGGAAACATCGCATTCCGCTGGTCGTCAGTGAACACTGGACCGGTTATCTGCCGATGAATCGCCCCAACCTGACGTTCACGGAAAAGGTGATGCTCTGGCAGACATACCGCCACGCCACGCATGTCACCGCCGTGTCGCAGAATCTGTTGGACAATATCGGGCTCACTGTGCACGCCGCCGCGAAAAAACCGCAGACGGTGGTCGGGAATGTAGTTGACACACACCTCTTCTCTTTGAAAGACAATTTGTTACCACAGGATAAGAAGCAGATTCTGCATGTCTCCACGTTGGAGAACAATGCGAAGAACATAATGGGCATCTTGCATGCGGTGGATACGTTGAGCAAACAACGCAACGACTTCGAACTCAACATCGTCCACGATTTCCAGAACATCTTGGCGGAGACATATGTCCGGGAGCGCGGGCTGGATTCCGTCGTCCACTTCCTTGGCCGCAAAACCTCCGCTGACATCGCCGCCTTGTTGCAGCAGTCGGCCTTTTTCCTCCTGTTCTCCAATTTCGAGAACCAGCCCTGCGTGCTGCTGGAGTCGTTCTGCACCGGCACCCCCGTCGTCACCACGCCCGTCGGCGGCATCCCCGAAATAACTAACAAAGAGAATGCCGTCATCGTCACCCCGGAGGACGAACCACAACTGGTCGATAAACTGGATCATATACTGGATCATATCCAGGCTTACGATCCGTCGGTCATACGGCAAAACGCATTAGATATCTGTTCGCCGAGGGTGATCGGAGAAAAATGGCGGCTTGTTTATGACGGCGTTGTGTGAAGAGGCAAAAGGAAAAAGATAAAAGGCAATACGAAATAGGCAACAGGAAATGGTTGCCTATTTTTTTTTTATGGAGGATCGTGAAAGAAATAAATGTATCTTTGCGAAATCAAATAGTTCAACACCAAAATAAATCCAAATTTATGAAAAAAGTTCTCCTTTTTATCGTTTCAATTCTGCTTTTTTGCGGCGTGACGAGGCTTCCGGCGCAGACTAACAGCACCACTGTGGCTGACGGCAGCACCACGAGTTCATACATTCCCATCTGGGGTTCCTATATGAGCTCCTGGATGCATACCCAGATGATATATCCGGAAAGTATGCTGGCGGATTTGGTCGGAGGAACCATCTCGGAACTCTCCTTCTACACCTCCGCACCCGCTTTCAACTACAACTGGGAGGCGCCTGTGCGTATCCAGCTGGGCATCACGCAAAACAGCACCTACTCGTCCGCCGACTATCTGACTGACGCCATGGCGACTGTCTATGTGGGGACGATTTCCGTCGTGATGGGGACGATGAATATCGTTTTCGACTCTACGTTTACCTATACGGGCGGCAATCTCCTCCTCGACATTGCCACCGAGGTGAAAACGCCCAACTATAAAAGCGCCACCTTCAAAGGAGTGACCACGGAGAGCTACATGAGTATCCGTGGGCACAACGCCACGGGTTTGGAGAATATCATCAATCAGATCCGACATACTTTTATCCCGAAAACGACCTTCACCTATACGGGCGGCGTGTCGTGCCTCTCGCCCGCGGCGGTCACGGCCGACAGCGTTTCGGAATATAACGCTACCGTTGTCATCACGCCTCGTTCCGGTCAGGACGCTTGGGAATACCTGCTGGTCTCGAACAATGCCGACACCACTGGCATGACGTGGACCGCCACGACCGACACCGTCCTCAATTTTTCGAATCTTACCGACAACACTCCTTACACTATCTTTGTGCGCACCGATTGCGACAGTACGACCAGCGCTTCGACCTACGCGAACTTCCGCACGCTCTGTGCCAAGATTACGGAAGTGCCTGTGTTATGGGACTTTGAGACCGACAATGTGGAATACAGTCCTTCGTACCCCATGCCGGCTTGCTGGTCGCGACTGCCTGCCACCGCCCAAGCCCCATACGTGTACAATTACATCGCCTCGCATGCCCTGAGCGGTTCCCATCTGCTCTATTTCACCTCCACAGGTGCGGCGAATCTGGCCATCTTGCCGGAAATTGATACTACGGTATTGCCTATCAATAACTTGCAGCTGTCTTTCTACGCCAAGACCTTCACCTACGGAACCAACATGGATTTGATTGTGGGTGTGATAGCGGATCCGAACGACAACAGTACTTTTCAACCTTACGACACGATTCATATCAGCTCAGGCGACTATGGTAGCGAGCCTTATTTCCTGATGTTCAATGAATTCACAGGCTCGGGCAGCCATTTTGCCATTAAAGCGGACAATCCCTCCACCACCTTGATGTACCTCTGTGTCGATGACATTTTGCTGGAGGAGATTCCCGAATGTCCGAAAGTGCAACAGCTGACGGTCACCTCCATCAGCGAAACCAGCGTGGGCCTCTCCTGGCATGGCCTGAACGATGGCTACGTGGCCCGCTATCATGCCGAGGGTGATACGGTTTGGGACTACCAGACCACCCCGGCGGACACGATTGAGATCATGGGACTGTTGGCCAACACCACTTATATTATAGAGATAGCACCCGACTGCGAAGAGATCACGGAGGAGATGTATCGTCAGATTATTGTCACGACCAACTGTGCGGCTACTTCTGCTCCCTATTTCATTGACTTTGAGACGGAAAGCCTATTCCATTGCTGGACGGTGGCGCAACAGGGTGTCATTGAGGACTCCTATTATGGAAACATGTATTTCCCGGCGATAGAGGCCTCTTCCTCCAACGCTTATTCCGGTACGAGATACATGGAGGTCGGTGCCCAGGCCGGTTATACCGCTGTTATCGTGGCTCCGAAAATGAACCAGGACATTGAGAACCTGAGAGTCAAGTTCTACGCCCGCGAACCGCAGTCGTTCCTCTCCGCCAATGTGTTGGGTACGTTGCAGGTGGGCGTGATGACGGGTGCGATGGATGTTGCCTCCTTTGTGCCGGTGGCCACCGTCCCCGTGTCGGGCACGAGCTATTCGCAGCATACCGTTGATTTCGACCAGTCCGGTTTCACGGGTGACAGTTATTACATCGCGTTCCGCTATATCGGCGCCGGAAGCGACACCGACAACGTGAGCGGCATTTTTATGGATGACATTACCATCACCATCATCACCACTTGTCCGGAGCCGACCGCGCTGAATGTGGTGGGCGTGACCTCCACGACCGCCGAACTCAGCTGGAGCGGCACTGCTACGGACTACAATGTCTACTACCGCAAAGCCAACATGCAGGAGTTTACTTCTGTGCCGGCCACCCTCTCCGGCGGCACCTTCGTCCTTCCTGGCTTGCAGCCTTCCACGCACTACTACTGGTACGTTTCCGCCATTTGTCCGGACAATACCGAGGCTCCGAGCGTGATCGGCACTTTCATGACCGACTGCGGTACCTACACGGTGTTCCCGCACCAAGAGGACTTCAATAGTTACGGTTCCAACACGATGCCCGACTGCTGGCTGAAGATCGATGGTTTAACAGAGACCACCTACACCTTCCCGATGACGTTCATGAACACCACGACCTTCCAGTATGCACACAGCCTACCCACTTGCATGGTTTTCGGCTCCAGTGCGACGGATTTTGCTACCGCCATTATGCCGCATTTCTCTCAAAACCTGCAGAATTTGAGGGTTTCTTTCTATGCCCGTCCCGAGAGTTCCTCCTCCGGCACGTTGCAAGTGGGCTACATCACGGACCCCGCAGACAGCAGCACGTTCGTAAGTGTCTATCAAATTGTGACTTCTACACTTTCCGACAATGCCTATCATCAATATTTGGTGGATTTCAGCAACAATACGGTTCCGGATTCCGCCCACATCGCCTTCCGTTATTTGTGCAGTACCGACATGTTCTTCCTCCTCGATGACATCACGGTGAGTATTATCCCGAACTGTTTCGCGCCCCTACAGCTCTCTGCCACCAATGTCACCAGTTCCTCGGCGGACTTGACATGGCTCTCCAATGTTGACACGCTGACGCTTTACTACAAGACCTCTACGGCCACTACTTGGCTTGAGGAAATCGTCACGTTGGATTCCACCGGATACTACCATCTCGAACCGCTGACCCCCTCGAAAACCTATATGTGGTACTTGGTCGCTCTCTGCGGAGACAATGAATACGTGAGCGAAACCAGCACCTTTGTCACGGATTGTGCAGGCATTACCAGCGTGCCGCAGACGTGGACGTTCGAGACCAACAACACCGGAGGTACCAGTTCCTATCCGCTGCCTCCCTGCTGGCACCGCACGAACGCCTCGTTCCCGTACGCCTACTACTCCAGCCTCTATAACTATGCCCATACGGGGATTCGCACCCTCTTCTTCAACACTTCCGGCGGCAACCTTTATGCCACCATCCCCGCCATCGACACCACTGAATTATTGCTGGACACCCTTCAGCTGAAGTTCTTCGCCCGGACCTATAACTCTTCTCAATCCTACACCCTCGACGTCGGTGTGATGAGCGATCCGATGGACCCGAACACCTTCGAGTTGGTGGAGAGCTACAACCTTACTTCCGGCAGTTATCCTCAAGTGGCATTCCGCACGAACTTCACCAATTACACCGGCCATGGCTCCTTCATCGCATTCCGATGTTTGGCTGCTTCCACCGCGAACGTCTATGTAGATGATATCACCCTGCAGGCCAAACCCGCCTGCGAACCCATTGGTGATCTGACCGTCACGGATGTCACGATGAACACGGTGACCCTCACTTGGACGGAAGAAGCGGATATTACCACTTTCATTGTGGAATATATGGCGGAGGGCGGCACCGTATGGACCACCGACACGGTGAATGCCTTGACGGCCACCATTACGGGACTCATGCCTGGTACGAACTATACCATCCATGTGAAACCGCTCTGTGACCAGCCGGTGGACTACCTTAGCGTGAGCTGCCATACGCAGTGCGAGGCCGTCACCCTGTTCCCCTATAACGAGAGTTTCGAGGATGGCGCATTTGGTTGCTGGACCCCTCAACTCATCGTCCAAAACGGCAGCTCCTGGCAGAACCATGTGCTCAACACCATGGCCCAGTTCCCTGCAGACGGCGACCACTATGTCTATTACCATCCGAGTGCCATCAACTCCTATTCGGAGGGTATGCTCATTTCGCCGGTCTTTGACTTCAGCAATACGCCGAACCCCAATATCGCGTTCTTCTACGATGCTTTAGGGGAAACGACCAATAGGGATACGTTGTCGTTGTTCTACCGCACGTCGCCGACCGACAGCTGGCACTATATTGACGGCTGGGGATGCCACGATGCCTTGGACATCACTTGGAACACGGATACGGTTGAGCTTCCCTCACCTTCGGCCACTTACCAGATTGCCTTCAAGGCTGTGTCGTTTCATGGAAACGGTGTCTATCTTGACAACTTCACGGTTCTGAATATTGTGCCGCCCGTCGTCCAACCGACGGTGGTTACCTACGATGCCACCAATGTCACCTCTTTCTCTGCCGAACTGAACGGCGCCATCCTTGATATGGGCAACCAAACCGTTTTGAACAGCGGCTTCGAATGGAAACAGAGCGGCCCCGGAAGCTACCAGATTGTTTCGGTTTCCGGAACCCCGCTAAGTCATATTCTCACAGGATTGAACCCCAACACGAGCTATACCTACCGTACTTTCGCCACCACGGCTAACGGTCCAGTTTACGGAGAACTCAAGAATTTCACCACGCTGGAACTTTCCGGTGACACGTGTGAGACTCCGACCAATCTGCAGCAGCTGATTCCCGAGACGGAGACGGAAGCGGGTGTCATTGTCGTTACATGGACGGACAATGCCGGGGCCACGCAATGGAATCTGCAGTACCGCACCAACAACGATTTGTGGACATCGGCAGTGGTCACCGGAACCCCGACCTACACAATTACGGAATTGATTCCCGCCACGGAGTACGAAATCCAAGTGCAGGCCGTGTGCGAGAGCAGCCTGAGTGAATGGTCCACTATCCTCACCGCCACTTCCAGTCAAGAGATCGGCATCGCCAACCACTTGTCCGGCTACATCCACCTTTATCCCAACCCCGCCAAGGAATATGTGGATGTGGTGTTGGATGGTAATGAACTGAATGTCAAATCGGTGGAAGTGTATGATGTTTACGGTAAGGTACTCCGTACTGTTGTGGAGGTGAATGACGATTCGTCTGTACAGACCCGCATCAACGTCTCAGGCCTCGCCAACGGCATCTATTTCGTGCGGCTGGTGACGGAAGAGGGATTGGTGACGAAACCGTTCGTCAAACAATAATTCACAATTCATAATTCACAATTCACCATGAAAGAAGGGCCTTCGTTGGTTAGCGATGGCCCTTCTTTTAGTTTTATGTGACGATTAAGAGACCTGGACCAGATCAACCTTTTCGAAATTCTTCAGGATGGAGGTGATTTCCTTGAAATTGTCGTAGCGTTTCATGCGGATTTCGATGGAAACCAGCATTTTGCCGTTGTTTTCTTCGGCGTCTTTGTGCATTTCGTAGTTCAGCACGGTGATTTTCTCCTTGCGCAGGCTTTCGAGAATCTCCGTCAGCACGGTGTAGTCCTCCACCAGGAAGGTGACCTGGCGTTCTTTCTGTGAAAAATAGGGGACATAGAGGTTGATGAGGCCGAGGGAGACCAGCACGATGACGGTGGCGATGAGGGCCACCCAGTACATGCCGTTACCGCAGGCCAGACCGATGGCGGCGGTGACCCAGAGGCCGGCGGCGGTAGTCAGACCGCGCACCACCTGTTTCTGGAAAATGATGGTGCCCGCGCCGATGAAGCCGATGCCCGTGACCACCTGTGCGGCGATACGCGACGGGTCGAAACTCACGTGCTCGCGCCCCAGCATGAAGTCGAAGCCGTAAATCGAGAGAATCATGAACAGACAGGAACCCAACGCCACTAACAAGTGCGTGCGCAGACCGGCCTCCTTCGCGTGGTACTCGCGTTCGAGACCGATTGCCGCGCCCATGGCCGTCGCGGCCAGTAACCTAAGGACAAATTCCCACAACATGGTTCTGCTTATTGGGCGGGCCCGGTCGGGAACTCCGGTGAATTGCGGTAATAGTCGAAATTGAGACGGCGTGTGCGGGGACTCTTCACCAAGGTGTCCTCGTTGTGGCCGGACACGTTGTCAAAGGTGAGGTCAGCGTAAGCGTAATTGCGGGAGGCCAACAGACCGTATGCCGATTCGTTGTCGGAGACGAAGTTGGTGTATTCCTGACGGTTCTGGACGATGCTGCTGCCCGGGGTGGAGACCTCGCGGTAGGTCAGGTAATTCTGGTCGGCAGCCCATGCGGTGAGACGCATGCAATGATAGGGCTGACCGGCAACGGAGTCGATGTAGCGCGTCACGCGGTTGTTGGTCTCGATGCCTTGGATGATGGAGGTGAAGAAGGTCTCGGGGGTGAATCCCGTGTAGGAAACCTCACTGCCGGTGGTCGCCCGGATGTAGTCGCCGTTAAGTCTTTTGGAAATCTGCTTGTGCTCGATGGCCCCGGTGGCGTTATCAACCTCGATATAGTAAAAGGTGAGGTAGAGGTCGTACATGGCGGCGTTCTCAGCGGAGTAGAAGACGATTTTATAGGGATTCTCGGAACACATGTTCCAAGACACCATCGGGCGGCGGACGGAGAAATCACCGACCATAACGGTCTGGGCGTAGATCACGTCGTCGGAGGTGTGGCGCTTAATCAACAGACGATAGACCCGCTCGGGATCCAGCTGCCAGTCGGAATAGTAGAGCAGCTGCTTCGGATTGTGGAAGTCGCCCTCGTTTTTCGGCACGGCGGTGGTGGTATCCAGCACCGCGCTCCGCCGCAGAGTGCCGTTTTGGTACTCCTCCAAGCAAACCTCGATGGAATCCACCGGGTAGTAGATGTTGTCCCATTCGCCAGCGGCCTCGTAGGCGTTGCCGTCGGTGAGGAAGCCGCGGTAAATCTTGAAATAGTGGATGTTGTCCTTGATGTTCAGGATGCCGTAGGAGACGGTGATGTCCTTGTAGTCGGCCGTCAGATCGACGGGTTTGCACTGGCGGAACAGCGTGCCGGCTGCCAGCAGAATCAGACAGTATGCCAATAGTTTCTTCATAATCAGTCTTTACTCGTTATAATCGGGGATTTCGCGCAGCCATTTCGTGCCCATGACTTGGCCGTACTTGTTGACGCGGGTGTTTTTGTAGAATTTCTCGTTGAAATAATAGATGAGACGGGCGGAGAGCATGTTGTTGTGGAACTTGTGGGTTTCGGAAACCAACACGGACCCTTCGGCGTTCTTGTACACGAACTGTTCCACACGGATGGGAACGAGCGAATATTCGTAGCGGATGTTGAGGTTCAGGTTCTTGTATAACCGGATGTTCACGTCGGCGAGCACAGACCAGTCGCTGGTCTTGTAGGTTCCGCTACGGACGGTGGTGGTGCGGGCGAAGCCGTTATAGACTTCCTTGGCGCGTACCAAGCGGCTCCATGAGAAGCCCACCCCGAACGAACAACCGGAGTATCTGTCCTCATAGCGCATCATCACGGGAATCTGCACGTAGTCGAGGGAGATGTTGCACTTCGTTTCCGGGTCGAAGGGGACAGAACGATCCACATCGGTGAACATCGAAGGCGCATAGTATATGGTATCAAAATACCCTTTGTCACAGTGCTTTACGGAACCTTTCATCGAATAGAGCAACTCGATGGAGACCTGCCACTGCTGTTTGCGGTCCACGGGCAGCGTGAGTCCCAGACCGCCGTTGAAGCCGATCTTGTAGAAGCCGTGCACGTCGTCGCCTTCGATCTGCGCGAAGTTGACACCCGCGATGGCGGATCCTATAAAACGTTGTGCATCAATTTCTTGTGCCGCAAAAAGGAAAAGCACAAGAACGGTTGCCGCACGAAGGATATGTCTTTTCATGTTTAGCCAATTTTAAGCCCGCGAAGATACACTTTTTTTAATTGAGAATGGATAATTGAGAATGGATAATTATTGGGGTTGTTCGAAACGTCAGGTTCGAAATGATTTGATATTTTTTGTATTTTTGCCGGTTTGAAAAAATAGGAAATTATACATTAATATAAAAGGTAAACTATGACAGAAAAATCGAAACTCGGACTGGATTTCAACCAAGTGGCTGTGGCAAAGCAGTTGGCCAAGCAGATTGCGGACCAGGTCCAGGAGTTTGTGGACGGTTACACGACCGTGACGGTGGAGCGTACGCTCTGTCGTCTGATCGGCATTGACGGCATTGACGAGAACGAGGTGCCGCTGCCCAACAGGGTGGTGGATGCCCTTCTCGAGGCCGGCGTGCTCAGTCAGGGCGTGCTCTATTTCATGGGCAACGCCATTCTGGAGACCGGCGCGACCCCGCAAGAGATTGCCGAGCGCATTTCCCGCAACGAACTGAACGTCACTTCGTTGCCGCTGCATCCGCTGGCTGACATCCAAAAATCCATCCAACCCTACATCGAACAGTGCCTCACCCGCATCAAGGGCAATGTGGCCAAGCGTAACGAGTACCTGAACACCATCGGCGAAGGCCCGAAACCCTACCTTTACATCATCGTGGCGACGGGTAACATCTACGAGGACGTGGTGCAAGCGCAGGCCGGTGCCCGTCAAGGTGCTGACGTCATCGCCGTGATCCGTACCACTGGTCAGAGCTTGTTGGACTACGTGCCTTACGGCGCGACCACTGAGGGTTTCGGCGGCACGTTTGCCACGCAGGAGAACTTCCGCATCATGCGTAAGGCTCTTGACGAAGTGGGCGAAGAGCAAGGCCGTTACATCCGCTTATGTAACTACTGCTCAGGACTTTGTATGCCGGAAATCGCAGCCATGGGCGCCCTCGAACGCCTCGACGTGATGTTGAACGACGCCCTTTACGGCATCCTCTTCCGCGACATCAACCCGCAGCGTACCCTCATCGACCAGTACTTCTCCCGCATCATCAACGGTTATGCCGGTGTCATCATCAACACGGGCGAGGACAACTACCTCACCACCGCTGATGCTGTGGAGGCCGCCCACACGGTGCTCGCCTCCGACCTCATCAACGAGCAGTTGGCCTTGTTGGCCGGTCTGCCTGAAGAGCAGATGGGCTTGGGCCACGCCTTCGAGATGGACCCGATGTTGGAGAACGGTTTCCTGTTGGAGCTTGCGCAGGCGCAGATGACCCGCGAGATCTTCCCGAAGGCCACGCTGAAGTACATGCCGCCCACGAAATTCATGACCGGCAACATCTTCCGCGGCCACATTCAGGACGCACTCTTCAACATCATCGGTATCTGGACGCACCAGGGTATCCAGCTGTTGGGTATGCCCACCGAGGCCATCCACACGCCGTTCATGAGCGACCGTTACCTCTCCATTGAGAACGCCCGCTACATCTTCAACGACATGCGCAGCATCGGCGAGGAGATGGAGTTCCGCGAAGGCGGCATCTGCCGTGAGCGCGCCAAGGTCGTCCTCAACAACGCCATCGAGCTGCTGCAGCAAATCGTCCAGGAAGGCCTCTTCACCGCACTGGAGAAGGGTATCTTCGGCGACGTGAAACGTCCGAAGGACGGCGGCAAGGGCCTCGCCGGCGTCGTCACCAAAGGCGACAACTACTTCAACCCGTTCATCAAGATGATGAAAGAGAGATGGTAATCATCAGTTAGCAGTTAGTAGTTAGCAGTTATTTTTAAAGAAAATAATTCTTTGAGCAGTCCCGAAGGGACAAGAGCTCGGTAGAGCTCAATAACCCCACACGGAAGTGTGGGGACACACCAAAACGATATAGATATGGAATACGATATAGACAACCTTTCAGTCGGAACAAGAGTGTCCCACGAAAAGTACGGCGAGGGCATCATCAGTCAGAACAACGCGCTGACGTACAAGATTATCTTCGTGCGCGGCGGCGAGCTGGAATTCTCCAAAGCGGCCGTGGAGCTCGAGGTCATCGAGGCTAATGAAGTGGATGATGACACCCCGAAACTCAACATCCGCGAGTTCAAGCAGGTGCTGACGCAGATCCTGACCCAGTACAACGGCATCGAATATAAGGCCGAGCTGGGCAAGAAGTGGCAGGGCGGCACTATGATTCTGCAACCCGCCAACAAGGACCTCGCCCCCAAGGAGATTCCCGTGGAGACCTTCTTCCACAAGATCGTCATGATGCGCGACCGCCTGCGCGTGCTCGAACAGAACATCAACAGCAGTGCCTCCCTCACCGACGAGGAGAAATTCAACCTCCAGCAGTACATCTCCCGCATCTACGGCAGCATGACCTCGTTCAACGTGCTGTTCGAGAACAAGGAAGACTATTTTGTCGGCTTAAAATCCAATTAAGATGTATATGTAGGGGCGAATAATTATTCGCCCCTACAACCCGCAATCTTTTAACCTTATAACCCTATAACCCATAAACCCTAACCCTTAAACCTTAAACCTTAGAAAAATGAGTGGCGGATTATATTCAATGGATCAAAAGGACTTTGATCAGACCTTAGACCTAACCAAAGTGAAGCCTTACGGCGACACGATGAACGACGGCAAGACGCAGCTGAGCTTCACGCTGCCGGTGCCCTGCGGCGACGAGGCCGTGGAGGCAGCCAAGCAGCTGCTGAAGAAGATGGGCTTCGACAACCCGCAAGTCGTTTATTTCAAAGAATTGACAGAAGGCTATACCTTCGTGAACTGTTACGGTGCCTGCACGCACACGGTGGATTACACGACCATCCACGTCCCGAAAGTGGAATCCACGGTGTGGTCGATGCCGGAGACTGACGATTTCATCCGCGAGCACATCGGCCGGAAGATCGTGGTGGTGGGCGCCAGTACGGGTACCGATGCGCACACGGTGGGCATCGACGCCATTATGAACATGAAGGGCTATGCCGGTCACTACGGTATTGAGCGTTACGACATGTTCGATGCCCTCAACATGGGCAGCCAGGTGCCGAACGAGGAGTTCATCGCCAAGGCGGTGGAACTGCATGCCGATGCGCTGTTAGTCTCCCAGACGGTGACCCAGAAAGACGTACACATTCAGAACCTTACCGAGCTGATTGAGATGCTCGAGGCCGAGGGTCTTCGCGACAAGATGATTGTGGTGTGCGGTGGTCCGCGTATCACCCACGAGCTGGCCAAGGAGCTAGGTTACGATGCCGGTTTCGGTGCCAACACCTACGCCGACGACGTGGCATCGTACATCGCGCAGGAACTCGACAAGAGAATGAACGGATAATATTGCGATGTAGGGCTGCCGCATTGCGACAGCCCTACATTGTTGTAACCGAACCATAACACGTAGGGGCGAATAATCATCCGCCCCTACATTGTTTATTATAGCCAATAGCCAATAGCTAACAGCTAAAAGCCTTTATGTCGTACCCGAACACGGAACCCGGCACAATCTCCTCGGGCTCCTGACCGTAACGGAGCACGATCATGTTGCGGGTGCCCTTGAGGGTGATGTGCTCGTTCTCGATCCAGAGGGCGGTGCCTTCGCGCAGGCCGACAACGGTCTTCTCCTTGTTTACGGCCAAGTACTCGTTCAGGCGCACCTGACGGGTCTCGCCGCCGTGACGGATGCGGTCGTTGATCTCCTCCGGATAGGGGTCGATGTAGTGCGGGTTAATCTGGAACGGCACCAGGTCGAGGCAGTCGAAGCTCTCGGGCATCACGATGGGCATGTCGTTGGTGGTACACAGCGTCGGGCAGGCCACGTTGGAGCCCGCGCTCCAGCCCATGTAGGGCGTGCCCTCCATCACCTTGCGGCGGATGGGCTTGATGAGCTTGTTGCGGTGCAGCTCGGCCACCAGGTGGAAGGTGTTGCCGCCGCCCACCATGATGAACTTCGCGTTGTTGACCGCCGCCACGGGATCGCTGACCTCGTGTACGGAGACCACCTTCTTGCCGAGTTTCTCGAACACGCCACGCACGCGAGCCGTGTAGCTGTCGTAGCTGTCGGGATAGACCTTGCCGCCCACATCCACGCCGGCGTACGGCACAAACAAAATTTCGTCAGCCGTTCCCTGCAGGAACTCCGCGATCAACGGCTGGCACCAACCCAGGTAGGGTTCCTTGTAGTTGGTGGAGTTGCTTATAAGTAACAGTTTCATATTCTTTTTCTTTTGGTGAGCTCTCGCACGCGGCTATCACCTTTTGCGAACCCTCACATTGCGCTTCGCTTATGTGGGGTTATTAGCACTTCGTGCGTCTTGCCTCTTCGAGGCTGCTCAATGAATTATTATTTAGAAATAACAGGCCTCAATAACCTATAACCAATAACCATTAACCATTAAATTTGCGGGCCGAACGGAATCAACGCCTTGCCTTCCTCGGTGTCGCTGAAGTTGGCGAAGTTCTTGATGAAAGCGGCGGCCAGTTCGTCAGCGTTTTTCTTGAAAGCGGCCTTGTCGGTCCAGCTGTTTTCGGGATTGAGGATATTGTCATCCACGCCGGTAACATGCTTGGGAATCACCAAGTTGAAAGGTTTCACGATTTCGGTTTCGCAGCTCTTGAGCTCGTCGTTGAGGATGGCCGTGATGATGGCGCGGGTGGCTTTCAGGGAGATACGCTCACCAACGCCGTATCCGCCGCCAGCCCATCCGGTGTTCACCAAGTAAGCCGTGGCATTGTGTTCTTCGAGCTTCTTGGCCAGCTCCTCGGCGTATTTCGTGGGGTGCAGCAACAGGAAAGCCGCGCCGAAACAGGAGGAGAAGGTCGGCTGCGGGGTCACGATACCGCGCTCCGTGCCGGCTAACTTGGCCGTGTAACCGCTTAAGTAGTAGTACATGGTCTGCTCCTTGTTGAGGATGGAGACGGGAGGCAGCACGCCGAAAGCGTCGGCGGAGAGGAAGATGATCTTGCTCGGGTGTGTGCCGCGGGAAACCGGACGCACGATGTTGTTGATATGGTAGATGGGGTAGGAGACGCGGGTGTTCTCGGTCTTCTCGGCGGAGTTGAAATCGATGTTGCCCTCGGCATCCACCACGAGGTTCTCCAACAGCGCGTCACGCTTGATGGCGTGGAAGATGTCGGGCTCCTTCTCCTCGCTGAGGTTGATGCACTTGGCGTAGCAGCCGCCCTCGAAGTTAAACACGGAGACGTCGGCCCAGCCGTGTTCGTCGTCACCAATCAAGGCGCGGTTGGGGTCAGCGG
>JAGCVQ010000041.1 GCA_017962275.1 Bacteroidales bacterium | reverse complement strand
TTCAAGTTTCAAGTTTCAAGTTTCAGGTTTCAAAGTTCAAGGTTCAAAACATGCGAAGCCTACCACAACATATTACGCACCAACCATAACGAGCAACCACAATTATCCATTATCAATTATCCATTATCTACACACTTTTTCCCGCAGTTCAAATCCGCCGGTCACCTCGAAGATTTTATGCACCTCCGCCATGTCCTCGTGGGGGATGGTGCGGAGGGCGCCGGGACCGTTGCCGTGGTAGTTCGCGCCGAGTTTCGGGGCCACCTCCTCAATGTTATCCACAAACCAGCGCCACACAGGGCCTTGCTCGATGTGGTAGTCGGGATCCACGCGATCGGGGTGGACGCAATAGCCGATGTCGAGAATATTTTGCGCGATTCCATTCATCAGTTCGGTCTGTTGGCGACCCATCTCGCTCTCACGGAAATAGCCGGTCTCTTGGGAGACTTTGCGCAGCACGTTGATGACCTCACCGGGGGCGTTGCCACGTGGGCACCGGGGCTTGCACGACATGCACTGTCCACAGTACCAGATGGTTTCAGAGCGAAGCAGTTCCTCTATCACCGTCTCGTCATTGCGCTGCACGAGGTCGCAGATGCGGCGCGGATCGTAGTCGTAGAATTCCGCCGCCGGACACACCGCCGTGCACATACCGCAGTTCATGCAGGCATGCAAGGCTTCCTCGTAGCGCAAGTCTTTCTTTATCAGGTCTGTCAGATTTCCCATTTTATTTGAATTTCACTCGGTTCAATTTCATCAGCCGGAAGAAGAACGTCGGCAGAGCTTTAGACCGGTCTCGCTTCATCAAGTTTATGCAGAGATTCAGCTTGTTGCTAATCGGAATCTTATGGATTTCCACGAACTCGATCAGGGTGCCATCGGGATCTTCGATGTAGGTAAAATGGCCGGAGGCGAGACCCATGTCGAAGTCACCGTCGCCGGGACAGCTGTCAACCGTGAAGGGATATCCGTGCTTTTGGCAATGCGCCTCCAACGCTCGCATATTTACCACGTCGAAGCAGATCTGGATAAAACCGGGGTCGCCCCATTGACGAGGTTTCTCGAAGATCTTGCGGGGCTCGCGATCGAGAGCCTGCACCAGTTCGATGGTGCTGGTGCCATAGAGGTTCTTAAACGGGCCGGCGAAGGGCTGGGAATGCGACAACAGAACCCGGCGATAACGTTGCTGGCCGCCTCGCAAGGTCTGCCAATCGCTAAATGCTCCGTTTTTGTCATACTCCACCTTGTCGTATCCGAGGATGTCACGATAGACCGTCAGGGCTTTGTCGATGTCGCTCACACCGATCATCGCGCCCACCACGCCGCCGGAATAGCGGTTTTGGTCGATGAAAATGTATTTGTCCTCCACCACCTGGAAAAGATTGCCGGCCGGGTCGTGAATGTAAAAGGTGGGCATACCGTTGGGTTCCACCCCTATCTGACTGATGTTCTTGTATTTCGCCGCCAGTTCGGCATGATATGAAGCGATATCGTTTGTCTTGATTTTAGCACAGAAGACACCCAAATCGCCCATCTGCACCTCGAAGTCTATCGGAATCGGCTTGCGTTCGGAGTATTGCCAGATTTCAAGACCGCCGCCGCCCTGAAGGTTCGCGGCGATGCAGGCGTGCCGTTTCTCGGGTTTGTTGTTCGTGTATGGAAGCATCCGCTCCGCCACCGTGTCGTCCTCCAGCATCCTGACATTCATCTGGAACATGTCGGCATACCATTTCCACGACGCGACCATATCCTCTGTTCCAATGCCAACCTGCTGAATTCCAACGAGATAAAAGTTATCCATATTATAAATTTTTAACCTGCAAAGATACAATAATTCTTGATATATTGGTTACACGGTTAAAGGATAACCTTAAACCATGAGCCTTAAACCAATAACCATCTAACCGTGTAACCGTATTTTTGGTATCTTTGCGCCGCGAAAAAATCCATAGTATGAATATCAATCCAACCTTAGAAACCCTTTTCAACCACGTGAGTGTGCGGGAATACATCGACCGTCCTGTCAATAACGAAACTCTTGACTTGATTCTCAAGGCGGCATGCAGCGGCTCCACGATGGGCAACATGCAGCTATTCAGCATCATCGTGACGCGCGATGCGGAGATGAAGGCCAAGTTGGCCCCGCTGCATTTCAACCAGCCGATGGCGACCTCCGCACCGGTGATCCTCACCTTCTGCGCCGACTTCCGCCGTTTCAACCAGTACTGCCGCTTCCGGAACGCCAACACGGAGGCTTACAGCAACTTGCAGGCCTACCAATGGGCCGTCACCGACGCGCTCATCGCTGCCCAGAACGCCTGCGTGGCCGCCGAATCCCTCGGACTCGGTTTCGTCTGGCTCGGCACTATCACCTACAACGTCGATCAGTTCGTGGAGATTTTGCAGCTGCCCGACCATGTCATCCCCGTGGCCTGCATCCCGATGGGCTACCCCGTACAAAAACCCGCCCTGACACAGAAACTCCCCGTGGAAACCTTTGTGCATCAGGAGGTTTACCACGACTACAACGAGCAGCGCATCAACGAGTGTTACCGCGAAAAGGAGAGTTCGGAGGAGACGAAAGGGATCCTCGCCGAGAACCCCGACTGCGACAACCTCGCGCAGGTTTTCACGAAACACCGCTACACCCAGCCGGACAACGAGCATTTTGCGGGGGTGCTGGCGGAAACGTTGGTGCGGCAGGGGTTTATTAGACGTTAGACGTTAGACGTGAGACGTGAGACGTGAGAGGTGAGACGTAAGACATCATTAAGATCAATTGTTATGAAAAAAACGATAAAGACCCTTCTGTGGATGATGTTGATCTCTACGTTGTTCACGGGGTGCAAAACGAATACCCGCACCGGCTACGAGCGACGGTATCTGAACTCGCAGTACGGCTGTGTCAACAATGAATGGAAGGTCAGCTTGCCGGACGAGTGGCCATTGAGACCACATTCCGCCACCGTGCCCGGCAACATCCACGACGACTTGCTGACTAACAAGTTGATTCCCGACCCGTTATACGGTGACAACGAGAAGCTCGTGCAGTGGGTGTCCGACAGCGTGTGGGAATACCGCGTCCATTTCGACAAAAATTGCGGGCAAGGTAAATCTTTCGCCCATAACGAGTTGGTATTTGAGGGACTGGACACCTACGCCGAAGTCTATATCAACGGTCAACGGTTGGTGACCACGACTGGAGATTCTCTGACCAACAATATGTTCCGGACATGGCGTTTCCCGATGCCGGAAAAGTTGGATGAGGTGGGCAACGAACTGCTCGTCCGTTTCCTGCCCTCAGCCCCGTTTGACAGCATTGCGGCTTCCAAACTGCCATACAAACTCCCCGACAACCGTGTATTCACCCGCAAAGCGCAGTACGAAAGCGGCTGGGACTGGGGGCCGAAGCTCAACACCTGCGGTATTTGGAAGGATGTCTATATCGAGTCGTGGAACGATATGAAAATCAACGACTTCTACATCAAAGACACCGAACCGTCCCACGAATCGGCACGGCCTTGGATTGCCGATGTGGAAGTGGAAATCCAGGCGGATAAGAAACTGACTGCCAATCTGTTGCTGAGCATTACGGACAAAGACGGCTACAGCCAGGAAATCCCGTACAAGGCGAAGCTTCACAAGGGGCTAAATAGGGTTATCATCCCTGTCACTATAGAAAATCCGAGACTTTGGTGGCCGAACGGCGCGGGAGAGGCCCATCTCTACTACTTCAATCTCAGTACGGAAGGGATGTCCACCCCCATGATGCACACGCACGGACTGCGCACGGTGGAGCTTGTTCAGAAACAAGACAGCATCGGGCAGTCGTTCCAGTTCATCGTCAACGGCAAACCCCTCTTCATGCGCGGCGCGGACTGGATTCCGGCGTCATCGTACCCCGGCACCATGGCCCGCAGCGAGGGCGACGACCGCTATGCCGAGCTCATCAAGCAAGCCAAAGACGCGAATATGAACATGTTACGCGTTTGGGGCGGCGGCTATTACGAGCACGATGCCTTCTACAATTACTGTGACCAGATGGGCATTTTGGTGTGGCAGGACTTCATGTTCGCCTGCAACATCTACCCTGGCGATCAGGCGTTTATGGACAATGTGAAGATCGAGGCTGAGGAACAGGTGAAACGGCTGCGCCATCACGCCTGCCTCGCGACATGGTGCGGTAACAACGAAGTGCATAACGGTCTGGAGGACTGGGGCTGGAAAGATGCATTGGGCTACACCGACCAGCAATACACTCAAATGTATGAGGATTATGAACAGCTTTTCGAGAAATTGCTGCCGAAAACCTGTATCGACAACATGCACAAGTCTAATTACGTGCACTCCTCCCCCACTTACGGCTGGGGGCATCCCGAGTGTACCACTCACGGCTGCAGCCACTACTGGGGCGTCTGGTGGGGCGAGCTGCCGTTCGAGATTTGGTGGGAGAAAACCGGCCGCTTCATGACCGAATACGGATTCCAATCCTATCCTGAAATGGCACTTTGGAAAGAATACATCCCTGAAAATGAGCGCGTTCTGAAATCATCCGCTATGCGCAACCACCAGAAGCATGGTCGCGGGGTGCCCATTATCCTGAAAGCGATGGAGGACTTGTACGGCTACAGGGACACCAACAATCTTGACAAGTTCGTCTATATCAGTCAGTTGGTGCAGGCGGAGGGTATCGCGCAGGCCATCGAGGCGCACCGCATCCAGCACGAGAAATGCAGCGGCACGCTTTTCTGGCAGCTCAACGACTGCTGGCCCGTGGCTTCTTGGAGCTGCATCGACGTGGCGGGAAATCCCAAGGCGTTGTACTACCGTTTGCCGCAGCTGTATGCGAACGTGGCCATCGCCTCACGCCATATCTCGCAGGACACCATTGAGTTATACCTGATCAACGACTCCTTTGGCACGGTGAACGGTCAGTTCGAATGGACCATCAAGACAATGGACGGGCAGTTAGTCAATTCGGCGGGGACGCTGACCTCGGCACCGGCGAACAGCAGCGTGAAAGTTGCCGTCGTCGCGTTACCCAAATCTGTGAAAAGCGCCGATGTCTATGTCGAGGCCGTTTTCCATCCCAGCACCGCCGAAAAGGTCTCCTATCTAACCTATTTCGTGAAGCCGAAAGCATTGAATCTCTCTCCCGCCCCGATCAGTATCAAAACGGAGTACGGCGACCACTCCGCCGTGATCCGCCTGTCCGCCAAAACGTTGAAAAAGGGCGTGTTCATCGAGGAAACGCACGGATACAAGGTAGAATACTCCGACAATTATTTCGACATGAAGCCGAACGAGGAGGTGGCGGTGAAAGTGGAATATCCGTTGTTGGAAGAAAAGCCGACGTTCAGGGTGCGGGCGTTGAAATAACGTATAGTACAATCACTTACCATAGGATAGTAGAGCTGAGGTATCCCACGGCTCTATTATTTTATTTGTCGGTTCGTATTGGATTTTTTTTTTAAATTTGCAGCCGAAACAACGGCTTGTTTTTTCCGCATGAAACACAAGCATGAAATATCAGATTTGTCAAACAAAAGGATAGTTTTTTCGTATGAGAAATAGTATATTATTTGCATTTATATGCCTACTGATTCTCCCAATCCAAGCGCAAAACACTGTTTTCGTCTCCGCTTCGGCATCGAACGATGACGGCGACGGCGCCACGTGGGAGACTGCCAAGAAGACCATCGCGGCAGGGGTCGCGGCAGCTGGCGCAGGCGGCACCGTCTTTGTGAAAGCGGGCACCTACAACACGACCTCCGAGTTCATCATCCCAGCAGACATCACCGTGATAGGCGGGTACCAGCAATCCTCCGCGGGCACCGACACCTCTTTGCGGCGGCGGCCCGGAATCAACAGCAACTGGCAGAATGCCTCCTGGTGCACCATCATCTCGGGCGCGGGGGACCACCGCATCGCCACGGTGAACGGTTTGTTGGACGGCTGTGTGGTGCGCTACGGATTCACCACGACCATCGGCGGCGGACTGCTGATTGACGGCGGCACGGCACAGTACTGCATCATCATGTGGTGCGACGCCATTGAGGAAGATGAGTTCACGGCGGAAGGCGGCGGCGCCTACATCCGCAATAACGGTACGCTGCTCAACTGCGTGGTAACCGAGTGCCGGGGCGACAACGGTTCGGCGGTCTCCGGCGAGGACGGAAGCCTCATCAACAACACCATCACCCGCAACTGGCCCTCGCAGTGTGGTCTCGTCACCGACTTCGATGGCAACACCTACCACACCGTCCAGATCGGCTCCCAGTGCTGGATGAAGGAAAACCTCCGCACGACACACTACAGCGACGGGACGGCTATACCGACGACATCGGAAAGCAGCACTTCCGTGGCCTACTATTACCAATACTCAAGTGCGAACATAGTCGCATACGGACTACACTACAACAGAACCGCTTTGATGCATGGTGTACCCAGCAGTAATGCAAATCCATCTGGAGTTCAAGGAGTTTGTCCTGACGGCTGGCATGTCCCGAGCAATTCGGAATGGAACCAACTCATCAGTTTTGTAGGCTCCATCCCACGTTATCGCTGCGGGAACAACTCCACGTCTGTAGCCAAAGCATTGTCGGCAAAAAACACATGGGCTTACACTGGCGGTTCTGAGTGTGCCCCGAAGTACAATGCCGCCACCTTGAATGACAAGACCCGGTTCTCAGCTTGTGCGGCCGGATACCGAGGAGGCTCCTCTTTCGGGGATGTGGGTAATTATTTCTATTTTTGGACTTCGTCGGATTATTACCGATATGTGTATGATTGCGACCCTGATGTCAAACAATACTCCTCGAACAGCGGCAACAGCAGCTCTTATTCTGTCCGTTGCGTGAAAGACCCCGAATAAAATTCAGAATTAAGAATTAAGAATTAAGAATGGGAGATATGTAGGGCAAATCATGATTCGTCCCTATAATCCCGATAAATGATGAATCGCTTTTAATATGAAGAAGATAATTACAATATTATTATTGGTGTGTTGGTGTGTTGTGGGGCGGGCGCAGACAGCAGTGTTTGTGGCGTCGAACGGAAATGACAACAATAACGGTTCTTCGTGGAACACAGCCAAGCAGACCATCGCGGCAGGGATTACAGCGGCGAGCGCAAATGGCACTGTCTATGTGAAAGCAGGCAGCTACAGCATCTCGGCACAGTTGGTGATCCCCGCAGGCGTGTCGGTGAAAGGCGGCTACAAGCTCTCCGCATCCAACACGGACACCAACAAGCGAGAATTGCCGGGCACTAACAGCCGATGGGAGAATGCCAGCATCTGCACTATCATCACGGGCAACGGCGGTCATCGCATCGCCACGGTGAGCGGATTGTTGGAGGGTTGCATCTTGAGCAGGGGCTACACCGACGCCATGGGAGGAGGCACCTACATTGACGGCGGCACGGTGCGCTATTGCGTGATCCGTGAATGCGACGCCATAAACGAAAGCACCCTCGCGGCCGAGGGAGGCGGTGTCTATATCCTCAATGGCGGTACACTCACCAACAGCGTGGTTACCGAGTGCCGGGGCGACAAGGGTCCGGCGGTTTCGGGCGGAAACGGCAGTCTCATCAACAACACCATCACCCGCAACTGGCCCACCCACTGCGGCACCGTGGCCGACTACGACGGCAACGTCTATACCACAGTGGTGATCGGGCAGCAATGCTGGACCAAGCAGAACCTCCGCACCACCCACTATAATGACGGCACTGCCATTCCCCAAGGAACAAGCTGCTCCATGACAGAACCTCGCTATTATGTCAATTACAATGCATTAACCCCGACCATGTTGATCAACTACGGATACCTTTATAATTGGCCCGCAGTGATGCACGGGGCTCCTTCCTCCAATCAAAACCCGAGCGGTATTACAGGAATTTGCCCCCCAGGGTGGCACGTGCCAAGCGATGCGGAATGGACGGAGATGACGGATTATGTTAATTCTATTAGTCGCTATCGTTGTAGTGGCTACGATGCTCAAATCGCCAAATCCTTAGCTGCCAAATCGGGATGGGGGAACAGTAATACTGGCTGTCAAGTAGGTAATAACCAAGGAAATAACAATGCTACACTTTTCACCGGATATCCTGCCGGGTATTATTACGAAAATGGATTCCAAACTTTCAGCACAGACGATAACTTTTGGAGTGCCACTGAAGGTGATGCAACGGGTGCATGGAACCGTTTCTTGCTCTCCGGCAATGCCACAGTGTTACGTAACAATGCGAATAAACGCTACGGCTTTTCCGTCCGTTGCGTGAAGCAAACGGGGGATGCGCTTCCTGTGGTTCATACAACAGTAGTCACCATGAACACGTCAAGCCAAGCTTTAGCCAAAGGATTCTGCCTGGATGCCGGTTCTGGGATCACGAATTATGGTTTCTGTTGGAGCACATCCCCGAATCCCACCATTGACGACAACCATATTCAAGGTAATGGGGTTGCCCAATTCTCGGCAATGATTCCCGGATTGTCCGGTGGAATCACCTATTATGTACGGGCATACGCGGTCGATTACGCAGGTATCAGCTATGGAGAAGAGCGAATCGTAACGGCTGGTGATTGTGGAACGATGACGATCTCCGACTATGATGGGAATCAGTACAACACTGTACTCATCGGTTCCCAATGTTGGTTGAGAGAGAACCTGCGTGCCGTTCACTATTCTGATGGAACGGAAATCCCGTTGGGCAATACGACTTCCGCATCTCATACCTACAGATATTATCCCAATAATGATCCCACAACAGTTAACATGTACGGCTATCTCTACAATTGGAAAGCCGCTGTGTGCGATATTGGATATAATATGCCAACAACAGGACAAGTATCTTTGACCGTAAATTCCCAAATGACCATATACGATAACGGCGGCCCTGATGGAAACTATAGTAACAATTGTGATGCCACTTTGGTACTTATCCCTGCTGTTGAAGGTGATCACCTTTCCATTTCGGGTAATTTCTCCACTGAAAGCTGCTGCGATCATATTTATATTTATGATGGAATAGGGACCTCGCAACCAATAATAGAAAATTACCAAGGGAGCGGGGAGATAAATGTCACTTCCCAGTCCGGGCCGTTGACCTTAAGGTTCACCACAGATGGCAGTGTTGTATATAACGGTTTTGTCTTATACGTGTTATCTTCATCAAACGACAACACTATCTGTCCTACGGGATGGCATTTGCCCAGTGATGCAGAATGGACGCAACTCACTGACTATCTTAGCAGTAATCCAGACAATTATTGTGGTGGAAATAATGAAAACATTGCCAAGTCAATTGCCGCCAGTTCAGGATGGAACACCTCCGACGCAGAATGTGCTGTCGGGAATGATCTTTCCAGTAACAACGCCCTCAACTTCGGGACACTTCCCGCAGGTGCTTATAACGGGAACCATGTGCTATATGGGGAAGGCGCCTATTATTGGAGTGCAACCACTACTCCAAGCACGCAATCTTGGCGCAGAAGCATAAGGTATGACAGCCCTTCTGTTGAACGATCCTCACAAAACAAAACCGATGCCTATTCTGTCCGTTGCGTCCGCAATGAGCAGTGATGAATTAAGAATGAAGAATGAATAAGCTACTGACCATACTGCTCCTACTCTTCTGCGGCGGACTGGCTTCGGCGCAGACGGACATTTTCGTGTCGGCGGCGCAAGCGGACGACAGCGGCGACGGCAGTTCGTGGGCGACGGCGAAGAAGACCGTGGCGGCAGGCATCGCGGCGGCGGGCACAAACGGCACCGTCTATGTGATGGTTGGCGAATACGCTGTTGACGCAGAGCTGACTGTTCCGTCCGGCGTCACCGTGACGGGCGGATACTCTTCGTCCAGCACCGGAACGGACCTCTCGCAGCGGCGCTCCCCGGGCATCAACTATACGTGGGGCGACCCCACGCAATGCACCATCCTGTCGGGGAACAGCACGCATCGGATGGCCACAGTACTGGGCACACTGGAGGGTTGCGTGGTGCGCTACGGACATTCTTCGGGCAACGGCGGGGGCGTGCTCATCGACGGCGGCACGGTGTCGCATTGCGTCC
Source organism: Bacteroidales bacterium (assembly GCA_017962275.1). Lineage (GTDB taxonomy): Bacteria > Bacteroidota > Bacteroidia > Bacteroidales > WCHB1-69 > F23-D06. The sequence continues at coordinate 30,821 of JAGCVQ010000041.1, read as the reverse complement.
TCACCAACTGCACGGCCCACAGCAACGAAAACGGCACTGAGGCCAAGGGCGGTGGCGCGTACATTACCAACGACGGATCGCTGCTCAACTGCGTGGTCTGCTACAACCGCGCCGACAACGGCTACGGCGTGGCGGGCATGTCGGGCAACGCCATCAACAACACCATCGTCCAGAATTACGCCACCAACTGCGGCACGCTCACCGACTACGACGACAACGAGTACCAAACGGTGATGATCGGCTCCCAATGCTGGATGCGCGAGAATCTCCGCGTGACCCATTACGCCGACGGCACGGCGGTGGCGGCGGGAGAGCAGACCTCATCCACCACAGCTTACTACTATAACCCGGGAACTTCAGCCTCCGAGACGGAAACATTCGGACTGCTCTACAACCTCCGAGCGGCGCGACGCGCTTCGCACGACACCTACACCGACAACAATCCGTCGGGAATGCAGGGAATCTGCCCGGCCGGCTGGCACCTGCCTTCCAATGCGGAATTCGAACAGATGGTCAATTTCCTCGCTCACGATGCCCAGAACCTCTGCCAAAACACAACGGCAAACGTGGGCAAATCGTTGGCGTCCACACAGAACTGGCAGACTTCAGATGCAGGTTGCGCAGTAGGCAACATCCTGGCTGATAATAACTTCTCTTTGTTCTCCGCACAACCCGCCGGCTACTACGATGGTGCTTTCCAATCGCTCTATGCCGAATGCCGGTTCTGGACGGCTTCGCGCAACGGTTCCAGCAACAGCCAGTGTGTGTATCGTGGGCTAACCAACGACAATGCCACTTTGCTATACAACTATTTGACCCAGGAAAAGGGTTGTTCCGTAAGATGTGTAAAAAACTGATGGGATGAAGCGATTGTGGACGATAATATGGTTTTGGATGCTGGGCATCGTCGCCGGTGGCACTCTTTGGGCGCAGTCCGGAAGCGGTTTCTACGTGGAACCCGGCGGCACGATGACGGTGGAGAACAATATTATCATCTACAATACGGGACAAAATATCAACGTGTCCGTTTCTTCTTATAACGCCGTGACCAACGCTACCAACATCCTCGAAAATGTGGAGACGGATTTTCGGTTGCGCGGGATGTCGCCAGTCGTAAATATTGGTAACAATCTATATGTCACTTGGTTGCACGATCTCATGGATACGCTTCGCATCATCAACGAGGTGGTGGATTTAGGCGCATTTGAGTATCCGGTCTGGGCGCGGGCCAAACAGTATGCCGTCCATCAGGTTGAAGGTTCCGAACTGACATTCTGCAACAACATCATCGTCAACAACCCGGAACATTACGCCGCTACCAATGCGACTACCATACCTATCCATAACATCCTGTCTGACAGCATTCCCGTAGTGAAGGATGCCGTCATGGACTTCTCGCTCACGGCAGCATCACCCGCGGTGGATGCCGGTCAAAACAGTTGTAACAGCACCCTCGCAGATTTGCGGGACAGCAGCCGCGTTTTCAACAACACCATTGACATTGGCGCATTCGAGTATATTGCGCCGCAGACTTTTACGGACACCACCTACACCGTATGGCAGAATAACTTAGGATCACTCTCCTTCTGCAACAACATCGACATCAACAACTGTATATGGTCGATTAACACCAATATTACGACTTCGTCAAGCAACATCGTCACCGACAATGACTCGCTGTTTATGGACAATGTGGACGACTATATGCCGCGACCCGAGTCGGAAGCGGTGGATGCCGGTCATGACGATTGCAACAGTGTCGAAAAAGATTTGGCTGACAAACAGCGTGTTATGGGGAGCCAAATTGACATAGGTGCTTTTGAGCAATATGTGGAGAATGAGGATTCCATCGGGGTGACCTACGCCGTACATCAGATCAGCGGTCACACGCTCAATCTCTGCAACAACGTGATTGTCAACAATCCGGAGCATCATGACGTCACCAATATCGCGCAGGTGCCCGACAACAATATCCTTTCCGACAGCATTCCCATCTTCAGCGACGCGGTGCTGAACTTCAAGCCCTACTACTCGTCACCGGCAGTGAATGCGGGCGACAATTCCTGCAACACCTTGGCCAAGGACATCGACACGGTGACGCGCATCTCGGGGCCTGCCATCGACATCGGTGCCTTCGAGTTGCCGGTTCGAAACGACTCCACGTACGCTGGAGGCGGAGGTGGCGGCGGAGGTGGCGGCGGTGGCGGCTACGGCGGTGGCGGCTACGGATCCGGGGCCTTCTATCACACGACCGTCCATCAACACGACGGCGATTCGTTGGTCTTGTGCAACAACATTATTATCAACAATTGCTGGCTAATCTCCAATGCCTACGAAGATGCCGACACGGTGTGCAATATATTGACAGACACGGACAGTCTGTTCACAGACAACAGGGACGACTATATGCCCAGGCCCGAGTCGCAGGCAGTGAACACCGGCTGCAACGACTGCAACGAGGTAAGTACGGATTTGTCAAAGAAAGATCGTATCTATCAGGAAATCATAGACATCGGCGCATTCGAGCAATACGCGCCGGAAGACACTTCAGTTCACCACAACATCGTGGTTCATCAAGTGGGCAGCGGCACGCTACAGCTTTGCAACAACGTGATTGTCAACAATCTGGCTATGGAATTGGCCACAAACATCGAAGATATACCGGACAACAACATTCTTTCCGACAGCATTCCGATCTTCTGCGACGCTCTCAACAATTTTGCGTTATGGTCGCATTCGCCCGCCGTGGACGCCGGCAGTAACAGCTGTTGTGAACTGCCGGAAGATCTGAAAGACGACCCGCGTATCTCGAACGACACCATCGACATCGGCGCATTCGAGTTCCGGACACCTTACGTGCTCGTGGACACCACGTTCGCGGTGTTGCAACATGAGGGCGAGACGCTTACCCTTTGCAACAACATCGTAATCAACAACACCCCATTCACGCCGAACACCAATATTGAGGATATTCCGGACAACAACATTGTAGAGGACAATGACAGCGTTTTCACAGACAACCGGACCGATTTCATGCCTTTGCCTCAGAGTATCGCTGTAAACCAAGGCGACAACCTCTGCAATACGGTGGCGGTGGATCTGGCCAAGCACACACGCATCATGGCCGACACCATCGATATCGGTGCGTTCGAACAGTTCGTAGATGAGGATGACACGTTCTACGCAGCGGCAGTGATAGGCGACACGCTGCATCAGTTGCTACTCTACAACAATATCATCATCAACAACCCTGGCCATATTGAAAATGTGAACGGTAACGTGTCGGGTGACCACAATTTGACGCAAGACATGCAGGATGTATTTGCGGATGCTTCGAGCAATTTCAATCTGATTTTGCCATCTCCCGCCGTTGATGCGGGAGACAACCAACGGATTACGTTATCTTTCGACATAAAGGATGATCCACGTGTGGCTTGTGGGAATATTGTGGATCAAGGTGCATTCGAGTTCAAGTTCAGCGACGAGGAAATCTCTGTGATGGCTTCGGAAATACCCACTGACAACTGTCAAGGCTATTATATCCAGCTGACGGCAACGTCCGGAGCGCAACATTATTATTGGTCGCATACGAATGAAGACACCAATGTGGTGCAGGTATCGCCGTTGATCCCGACGGAATACACGGTCATCACCAGCAATGGCGGCGAGTGTGTCGATACGGCATCGGTGTATGTGATTCCGTCCTCGATGATGTCCGACACATTGGGCTCACCCGCCTCCATCGGTACGACTTTCTGGCTGTCGTATCTGCGCAACCATTTCCAAGAGCCGACCCTCACGTTGCAGGTGTCTGCCGAGGAGGCCTGCACGGGTACCGTGAGCAACCCGCAGACGGGCTGGAGCACCTCTTTTAATGTGGCGGCCCATTCCGTGACGGTTGTCAGCATTCCAGTCGCAGCGGCTTACCCGACGACATCCGATCAGGTGGGCAATTTCGGACTGTTGGTGCAGACCTCCGACTCCGTATCGCTCTACGCCGCCAACTACAACACCAGCAGCTTCGATGTCACCAATGCGCTGCCCGTGGATGCACTTTCCGACGAATATGTCCTGCAGACTTACACTCCGATGATGAATGCCGAGTTCGTGGTCGTGGCCACAGTCGATAACACGGTGGTCGATATCACACCGTCGCGGGCGCTGCAAGGAGGCCACGCAGCCCAGCAGACCTTCTCCGTGACGTTGCAGGCTGGACAGACCTATTGGGGAATGTCGCAGTACGGCGGCATTCTCGGCGATCTCTCCGGCACGTTGGTTCGGGCTCACGACAACAAACCGGTGGCCGTCTTCAACGGAAATGTCTGCGCCTTGGTGCCTTCCGACAACTCCTACACCGACCACCTGGTGGAACAGGCGGTGGGCGTGAACTATTGGGGACGGTCGTTTGCCATCACCTCCACGGAGAACCAGAACTTCGACGTGGTGCGGGTGACCGCACAGCGCAACAACACACAAGTCAAGAAAAACGGCGTGCTGATAACGACATTACAAGCTTACCAGACGCATGAGTTCCAGCTCGACGGCACCAGCGGTTCCTGCTACATCGAGACTTCGGAACCGGCAGGTGTTTACCTTTACATCGCGGGCGCCATGCAGGGCAATGCCGAAGAACGCAGCGACCCGTCCATGATCTGGATACCCCCGACCGAACAGAAACTCAACGACCTGACGTTCGCCACTTTCAACTCGCCTGGCATTACTGACCATTATGTAAATATTGTCATCCCCACCATCGCGGCGAATGATGTAACCCTTGACGGGGTGAATATCGGCGGACAATTCAGTACGCTGAACGGCAATTCGGACTTCGTTTTCGTACGCAAGCATATTACCAACGGCACCCACACCTTGCACTGCGACGACGGTTTCATCGCCCACTGCTACGGGCTGGGCTACCACGAATCCTACGGCTATGCCGCCGGCTCCAAAGCGGTGCCGCTTAAAGAACAACTCTTCGTGAACGGCATCCTCAACACGGAGCTGCCCACCGACCTGAAATTCTGTCCATACGAACCCATAACGTTCTCCGTCGAGCTGAACTATCCCTGCGATAGCGTGGTGTGGAGTTTTGGCGACGGCACCCCGACAGGAAACGGTTATTCGACCCTACATGATTATGCGGCCCCCGGAACCTACACGGTGTCTGCAACACTCTACATCAGCAGCAACGGCGAAGTGTTCTGTTCCAATCTCTACACTCGGATTTTAGTAATGGAGGGGCCGGTAACGACCTTCTATGACACGATTTGCCAAGGCGATGCCTATACATCCCACGGCTTCGAGATAGAGACCTCAGAAAGCGGACATTTCACTTTTACCCGTACCACGAACGTGCCCGGCCAGTACTGCGACAGCACCTACGTGCTCGAACTGGAGGTGCGCGACAATTTCACGATAGTGGAAGACACCATCTGCTTGGGAAATCTCTATACGGATCATGGCTTCAACATAACTCCTTTGGAAACAGGACTTTACACAGACACTTTAAACGCTGGCACGGGCACGGGCGGCTGCGACAGCCTGCTGATTCTCCAGCTGGTCGTCGCGCCGAACACCGACAATCCACCCACCATTGCAGGAGAGACATACCCTTGTCAAGGAGGCAGTTACGTCTATTCCATCGACTCGTTGTCGGGATTGACCAATGTAGTGTGGACTGTGCCCGACAGCGTGCTCGTGCTGCTGCAACCCGATCCGTACCAAATCGAGTTGCTGTTTGCCACGTATGCCGATTCCTTTGAGATAGCAATCACGGCCACAGGCGGTTGCGGGGATTTGAATTGGGGCAAAACGGTATATCCACAAGCATACAGCTTCGTACAGCTGACTGACACGATTTGCGAGTACGAGACTGTGTATGAAGGATTCGGTTTCTCGTTGACAGATGTTTCCGATACCAATTCCCTGTTCATTCATCACGGCGTAGCGGCAGGCGGATGCGACAGCACCACCGTATTGCGACTCGTTTTCGCACCACCCTATCAAGTCACGGACACGTTGACGGTATGCTCGAACGACTTCCCGTATCTCTACCATGACACGCTGCTGGCTGACACCGGCACCTACCAAATTGTCCTCTCCTCTGTCCACGGCTGCGACAGTACGGTAAACCTCACGGTGACGGCCATCCAAGCCGACTTGACAACCATCGACACCACCGTTTGTGATTCTACCATTTGGTACGGCATAACCTATACGGAATCAGGAGTCTACGACACCGTTTTCACTAACATGAATGGATGTGACAGCGTGGTAAGGATGCATCTGACGGTGAATCATTCGGACTTGGTTAATCTTGACAGCTTAGTGTGCCGCAACGAACTGCCTATAGTATGGAACGGGGCGACTTTCCTAGATGCCGGAACGGACACCGTCATCCTGTCAACGGCTCACAACTGCGACAGCATCGTCATCATGAATGTAATCGTGCATGAGATGACATACGACACCGTCACGGCGGCGACTTTGGAGAACAATCTGCCCTACACCCTCAACGACAGTCTCTACTATTCAGCCGGCACGTTTACGCAAATACTCACGAACACAGCGGGTTGCGACAGCATCCTAACCATTATTTTGACAGTGCTGAACAATGAGACCTCGTTCGTGGACACGGCGGTTTGTGAAGATGAATTACCGTTTGTCTGGAATGACAGTACTTATAATGAACCTGGAACGTACACTCAAACGCTGTTGGCCGCTAACGGTGCAGACAGCACGGTCTATCTCTCTTTGACCATAAAGCCACTGACAGACAGCACGTTGGACATCACCATTTTAGAAAACGAACTACCTTATCTCTTGAACGACAGTTCGTTCACAGCGGAAGGAACTTACATTCAGCATTTCACTAACGCGGCGGGCTGCGACAGTATCCTGACCGTGAATCTGACAGTCATCCACAACGTGACGGCGGAAGTGGACAGTGTCGTCTGCGAAGGCGAACTGCCAATATGGTGGAACGACAGCCTCTTCACCGAAGCAGGCACGAAAGTGACGACCATCCCGGCTTCCACCGGCGCAGACAGCACCATCACAATGACGCTGATTGTGAGCCCCACAACCTACTCGTTCGTCACGGTTACCGCCTGCGACAGTTTCACGTGGATCGACAGCGTCACCTACACCCAAACGCCTGACGTTGCCCCGACCCACACGCTGTCCAACGCGGCGGGCTGCGACAGCATCATCACCCTACTGCTGACGATAAACTCAACACCTGTACTGAGCCTCACCCCCGACACCTTGATGGACGAAGGTGACACCATCATCCTGCACGTTTCCGGCGCCGACCACTACCTATGGTACCCGGCGGAAGGCTTGTCGGACCTCTATTCGGACTCTCCCTTGGCAAGTCCTTCTCAATCCATGTATTATCACGTGATAGGATATGGCCTGCAATCGGAGGAAAACAATTTGGTGGTGAACGGTGACTTTGAATTGGGCAATACCGCTTTCACAACAGATTACAACTATGTCGCCACACCGAATCAAGGCAGTTTGGGCTTTGGCAATTACGTGATTACCACCGACGCATACTACGTTTGGCCCGTGCAACACCAGTATGCTTACAATGGCGAGGGGCAATTCCTGGTTGTGGACGGAGCGAACTACCCGAATGCGGTGGTCTGGAGCCAGACAGTTGAGGTCGATCCTAATACAATCTATGACTTTTCGACCCATGTGGTATCCTTGAATACCTCGAACATTTCCGCCGCACGCCTGCAATTTTTCGTTAACGGCATTCAACTCGGTCCGGTCTTCAACGCGCCGGGCACCCTATACCAATGGCAGGAGTTCCACGACTACTGGAACAGCGGGGACAACGTTTCGGCCACCATCACCATCGTGAATCAGAACACGAATGGACAGGGGAACGACTTCGGTCTGGACCACATCCTCTTCTTCCCGCTGGAAGGCTGTCAGACAGAGGATTCGGTACTTGTCTCGGTACGGCACCACCTCGATTCCACCGTTTGCGAGGATGACATGCCCATCGAATGGAACGGTCTGATGTTCTATGAGGCTGGCGAGCAACAGGTTGCGTTGGAGCCAGTCACAGGTCTGGACAGCATTTTGGTGATGCATCTCACAGTCAACAGTCTCACAGACAGCATGTTGAATGTATCTGTAACGCAAAACATGTTGCCGTTCGACCTCAACGGCTACTCTTACGACAACTCCGGCGTTTACACACAAACCCTCGTCAACGCGGCGGGCTGCGACAGCACGCTGACGATTCACCTGACCGTTTTTCCCAATACAACTTCGCAAATCGATTCCACTGTCTGCGAGAGCGAATTGCCAATCATCTGGAACGATAGCGTATTCACGGCAGCAGGCACGAAAGTCACCACCCTACTCGCCTCCTCCGGCGCGGACAGCACGGTGGTGATGACGCTGACGGTAATCCCGACGACCAACAGCACCGTCGATACAAATATCGTGGAGAACCTCCTTCCTTTCAGCTATAACGACAGTTCCTATTACGCAGGAGGTTCTTACACCCAGCATCTGACCAACGCGGCGGGCTGCGACAGCATTCTGACCCTCCACCTAACCGTTTATCCCAACGTGACCGAAGAGACGGATTCCACCATCTGCGAGAGTGAATTACCGTTCACATGGAACGACAGCGTATTCACGGCTGCAGGCACGAAGACCACCATCCTACTCGCCTCCACCGGCGCGGACAGTACGGTGGTCATGAATCTGCACGTGACCCCCATGCCGGAGATCACGCACTCCCCAGACACGGTCATCCTTGCGGGAGAGACCGTGACCCTATGGGGTTCCGGAGCCAATATTATGACCTGGACTGACGCAAACGGCAACATCCTGGGAAGCGGCAACACATTGACCGTCAACCCATCCAGCACTACCTACTATTATCTCTCCGGCTTCAATGTGAACGACAGCTCCGTCCTCACCACCGTGATCAATGGCGACTTTGAGCTGGGCAACACAGGGTTCAACAGTGATTATATTTACAGCACAGGACTCGGTCCGGAAGGCCGCTACTGTATAGGCGCGGATGCCCACAGCTACCACAGCGGATTCACGGGCGCCCACGACCATACCACTGGTTCAGGAAAGTATATGATTGTCAATGGGGCCGGAACGCCCAACACTACAGTCTGGGAGCAGACCGTGAATGTTGAACCCCACACGAACTATGCTTTTTCGACGTGGGTGTGCACCGTGTCGCCCTATGAGGCCGCATACCTCGCTCGGCTGCAGTTCAGCATCAATGGCATACAAGTGGGTGAAGTGTTCCAGTCGCCACTGTCGCTGAACACGTGGAGCCAGTTCTACCAAGTGTGGAACAGCGGGACCAACACGCAAGCCGGCATCGTCATCCTGAATCAAAACACCGTGCTCGTGGGCAACGACTTCGGTATCGACGACATCCACTTCTCCCCCATGACGACCTGTTCCACCACAGATTCCGTCTTGGTGATCGTCGGGCAGCAAGTAGATTCCGTGGTTTGTGACGATGACCTTCCAGTGGAATGGAACGGGCATACCTTTACGGAAGCGGGCACTGCATGGGCAATAATCCCCGGTACTGACAGTGCTGTGCTGATGAACCTTGTCGTTCATCACGCCACAGACTCTATCCTCAACGTCTCTGTTCTTGAAAACGCCCTGCCCTACTCCATCAACGACAGCAACTACACCATTTCCGGCACCTACACGCAAACGCTGACTAACTCGGCGGGCTGCGACAGCGTGCTGACCATCCATCTGACAGTTATCCCCAACGTGACAACGGAGGTGGACTCCGCCATCTGCGAGAACGACCTGCCCTTTACCTGGAATGGGGTGACATTCGATACGGCAGGCACGCAAAGTACCGTGCTCTCCTCCTCCACGGGTGCCGACAGCACGATAGTGATGACCGTTGTTGTCAATTACCCGAGCGACAGCACATTGCAGATTACCGTCCTGGAGAATGACCTGCCCTTTACATTGAACGACAGCGCTTACGACAGTGCAGGTGTCTATACCCAGCACCTCACCAACGCGGCGGGTTGCGACAGCATCCTGACTATCGAACTCTCAGTGCTCTACAATGTTGCGTCGCAAACCGACAGCACCCTTTGCGCCAATGAGTTACCGTTGACGTGGAACGGGGTCACCTTCACGCAAGCCGACACCCTTACCGCCATTCTCCCCGCCGCCAACGGCGCAGACAGCGTTGTCACAATGGTTCTGAATGTCAAACCGCTATCCGACAGCACGTTGAATGTCTCTGTCATCCAAAACAACCTGCCTTACACTTTGAACGGAATCAGCTACAGCGCGGGAGGAATTTATACGCAAACGTTCACCAACACGGTGGACTGCGACAGCATAGTGACACTCAATTTGACTGTCTATTACAATGTTACGACGCAGGTGGACACTACTGTCTGCGCCGCCAACCTGCCCTTCACCTGGCACGGACACTCGTTCACCGCGGCGGGCACGCATACGGTCACGCTGCTCACCACCCACGGAGCCGACAGCGTGGTGACCTACCATCTCTCAGTTGACAACATCACCGCTACTGTGGGCAATATCACGCACATCACCTGCCATGGCGAATCCACTGGCGCGGCCACGGTCACGGTCACGGGCGGACAAGCACCGCTGACCTACGCCTGGACGAATGCGACAGGCGCGAGCGTCTCCACCTCGACCTCCATCAGCAACCGTCCGGCGGGCACATACACCTTCACGGTCACCGACCATATCGGATGTACGGCCACGGCCACGGCGACGCTCAACACGCTGAATGGGCCGTTGACGCCAGGTACCATCGCCGCCGACCAGGTGGTTTGTGACGGCGAGGATGTTGCTACGTTCACCGGGACTGCAGCCTCGGGCGGCGACAACGGCGCCTACCAGTGGCAGATTTCCACAAACGGCACGGACTGGAGTCCCGCGCCGGGCACGAACAACGCGCAGACCTACACCTATCCTGACCCGGCCGCAAACAACTTCACGCTGCGTCGCGCATGGGTGAGCCAGAGCTGCGGCACGGCCTATAGCAACACCGTGACCGTGGAGGTGGCTCCGAACTCCAGTGACACCATCTCTGCTGAGGTTTGTCTGGGCGAGACTTACCAAGAGAACGGCTTCGATATCACGGCGGATCAGACGATGGAGGCGGGCGAATTCACCTTCGAGCAACACTACGCCACGGGTCATTGCGACAGCGCGGTGATCCTGCTGCTGACGGTCTGGCCGCAGTATGAGACGGAATTAGAGGATGTGGTCTGTGAGGGCGATGGCTACAGCAATAACGGATTCGAGGTCAGCCCGTTGGAGACGGTGGGTGCAGAGGTGCTGCAACGCACGCAGACCCTCCAGAGCGTACACGGCTGTGACAGCGTGGTACTGCTGACCCTGACGGTCATCGACACGTCCGTGCGCATCGTGCCGCTGACAGCGGACTTCTGCGACAACATGTCGATGGAGCTGATGGTGGAGACGGGAATGTCCAACTACGAGTGGAGTACCGGAGAGACTGCCCCGACCATCACGGTGACGGCTTCGGGCTACTATTCGGTGACGGCCACGGAAGGCGGCTGCACGTCCGCGGCGGGCTACCGCGTGGAGGGCTGCCAGTTCGAGCTGGTGCTGCCCAACGCCATCACCCCGTCCGACTTTGACGGCGTGAACGACTATTTCGCCCTGCCGGAATTCTTCCTCCGCGACATCTCATTGTTCGAGATCGCCATCTTCAACCGCTGGGGCGAGATGGTCTATTACAGCACCGACAAGGGATTCAAGTGGAACGGCGAGTACCGCGGCGAAATCCAGTACCAGACGATCTACAACTACGTGATCAAATATACCGACAGTGCAGGCCGGCCGTTCAGGAGGACGGGAAGCATCACCGTGTTGTAACCCCAATTAACTCCTCCAACTCTTTCGATGTGAAGCAGTATTTTTTCATGACGGGGGCAACAGGCTTCTTGGATTTTCCTTGCTTTATGCGCACCCGCACTCCCTACGAGAAGGAGAAAATAGCAAAAGCCACAATCCGAAGCATCTTCGAGCCACAAACAAAAAGAAAGTGGCTATGCTCCTTCTAAAATGACAAAAAAACATATCCACTTAACTCTAAACTCTAAACTCTAAACTCTAAACTACAAACTACTCTCCTCGTCCACCATCTTCTTGAACCACGTGGCGCGGTCAGCACCCTCGCCCGTGTTCAAGAGCACAGTCTCTCCGTCGTGGATCTGCCCTTCTTCCAGCGCTTTGTAGAAGCCGGCGAAGCAGACGATGGAGGCGGGTCCGAAGTAGATGCCGCGCTCGTCCTTCACAATCCGGCCGTATTTTGCCAGTTCGCTCTCCTTCATACGGAGGAAAGTGCCGCCGCTCTTGCGCACAATGGGCGCGACGATCGGGTACATGCCCGGATTGCCGGCGGTGAGGATGGAAATCTTCGTCTGGGGATTCGGGATGACGGGATAATTCTTTTCGTAACCCTCTGGGAATCCAGCTTTCACAGCATTCTCCCACCCCTGCACCATCGGGTCACAGGTATCCTGCTGGACTAACAGCATACGAGGCATCTTAGTCTCCGGGAAGGTAGTCTGCAGGTCGCGGATACCCTTGTCGAGGGCGATGGGGCCTGTGCCGCCCGCCACCGCCTGCATATAGACATCCGGCATCTTACCTAACTGGCGCAGATACTCGAACACCATGGTCTTCTTGGCCTCCACGCGGATGGGGTCGATGTTGCCGGTGGAAATCAGCACTTGGTTCTGCTCGTGGAAGTCGTTGGCCGCCTTCTTGGCATCGCCGTAGGTGCCATTGCACACGATCACTGTCTGTCCGTAGGAACGTATGGCCTTCACCGTGTCCTCGCACGCGTCATGCGGCATGAAAACCGTGAACTTGATGCCGGCTTCGGCTAAATAACGGGCGTATGCCGTAGCGGTATTGCCCGTCGAGGCCACGCAAAACTCCTTCACGCCGTTCTCCTTGAAAAGGGAGGCGGCCAACGAAGCAGCAATATCCTTGAAGGTGTTGCTGCCGCCGTTCAGGTCGTTGCGATAGACCATCACCTTGCAGTTGACGCCGTATTTCTCCCGAGCGTATTTCTCCAGGAAATCCCACTCCTCGATCGGAATGGCCCCTTCGCCGAACGAGACGATGTTCTTCTTGTCCATTACGGGCAAGAAGTCGAAATAATGATAGAAGTTGGCGGGCTTGTGCTCCGGCTTCGTCAACTCGGTGATTTTGTGATAATCAGCACTATACACGACATCGGCGCGCTTGCAGCCGCACTTGCACTGCTGGTTCTGTGAAAACCAAGTGGCAAAGTCGGGAATGACTTCGCCACATTGGGTACATTTCAGGTGGTATTTGTTCATATTAAATACAGTCTTGATTTCTAAATAGGCTTAGGAGCTTAGGAGCTTACTAGCTTAGGAGCTTAGGAGCTTACTAGCTTAGAAGATTAGGAGCTTACACGCTTACTGGTATTAAGCTCCTAAGCTTTTTAAGCTCCTAAGCTTTATTTAATCAACGCCATATCCGGAATCGGCTTGTCGTACTCACCCTTGGCCAGTCGTTCCTTGATGTCGCGGAAAGCGGCCAACGTGCGCTCCACATCCTCCATGCTGTGGGCAGCCGTGGGGATGATGCGGAAGATGAGCATTCCGGGAGGAATGACGGGATAGGTGACGATAGAGCAGAAGATGTTGTAGTTCTCGCGCAGGTCAACGGCAATGTTCGCGGCCTGATCGACACCGCAATACAAATGCACGGGCGTGACACAAGCTTCGGCAGGTCCTATCTCATAGCCGAGGTCGCGGAAACCTTTCTGCAAGGCGCGGGTGATTTTCCACAGTTGGGCTCTCAAACGGTCACCCTCTTCGCTGCGAATGATTTCCAAACGCTTCAGACAGCCGACCACGATGGGCATCGGGAGCGATTTGGCGTACATCTGGGAACGCATGTTGTAACGCAAGACATTGATGATGCTCTTTTCGGTGGCCACAAAACCGCCGATGGTGGCCATCGACTTCGCATACGCACCGATATAGACGTCGATGTCGTCCATCACGCCGAAATGCTCGGAAGTGCCTCTGCCATGAGGGCCCATTGCTCCGAAGCCGTGAGCGTCGTCGATGAGGATGCGGAACGGGTACTTTTTCTTGAGGGCCGCGATCTGGTCCAAAATGCCGAGCGCACCGGTCATGCCGAACACGCCTTCTGTGATCAGCAGCACGCCGCCGCCCTGCTCATCGGCAATCTTGCAGGCGTTGCCGAGAATCCGCTCGCAATCGACAATGTCGTTGTGACGGAACTTGAAGCTCTTTCCGAGATGCAGACGGATACCGTCGCGCAGACAGGCATGGGCCTCCGCGTCATAGACGACGACGTCTCGCCTGCAGACTAAAGAGTCGATGGTGGACATGATGCCCTGATAGCCGAAGTTAAACTCGAAAGCGGCCTCTTTGCATTCGAATTCGGCCAACTCCCGCTCCAATTGTTCGTGGAGGGCGGTCTGACCGGTCATCATACGGCTGCCCATCGGATAGGCCATACCCCAGCGGGCGGCGCCTTCCGCATCGGCTTTGCGCACCTCCGGATGGTTGGCCAGCCCGAGGTAGTTGTTGAGGCTCCAGCAGAGCACCTCCTTGCCGTTGAAACGCATGTGCGGACCCAGTTCGCCTTCCAGCTTCGGAAAAGCAAAATATCCATCAATTTTCTCACGGTATTGTCCAATCGGACCCCCGGATGACTCTTTGATTCTTTCGAAAATGTCCTTCATATTATTGTCGATTTTATTATTTCTATTCGTTATGGAATATTATTTGTCTAATTGTGGGTCTATTGTTGACTAGTGATTTGTGATTTGTGATTAGTGGGACACTGAAGTAAGGTGTTGTAGTATTCAGCAACTAACGACTACACCGCTCATTATCAATTATCAATTATCAATTATCACTCCCCTTTCCGTTTCGCCTCCTCTATCTTCTCATACTCCTCCAAGAACTGCGGGATGCTCGACATCTCGATGCGCTTGTTGAGGATGATTCGATGGTCTTTATTGTCCATAATGAACATCGCGGGATTACCCATCTCGTAGATGTTAAAATACTCCAGGTAGTCGAGGTTGCCCTTGTTGCCGCCCACCTGCAGCCACGGATAGTTGTTCTCCTTCACATACTTCTTCCAGCGATCGATGTCGGCATCGTTGGCGATGGCATACACGTCGAAGTTGCGCTTGCCGATGGTCTCCAACGAGTCATACACCTCGCGCAGCTTCTTCGATTCCTTCTTACAGGTCGGGCAGTCGGGATCGTAGAACCAAAGGATGGTATAGGGCTTGCTCATCCGATAGGAGGAGTGCCATGCACGCATATCGTCGTTCAGCGTGGTGTCGGGAATAAGCAGCTCGGGCGCAATCTTACCGATGAGGATGGGCTCCAGACGTGCAGTACGCTTCTGGTACTTGGCCAGAACGTCCTCGTCGAGCCAGTAGCATTTGCCGGCCAGCTGATTGGTCTTGGCGATGTGATAGAACACCGCATCATGACCGATCACCTTGCTGGTTTCGAACTGATACGACAGCCAGTCTGTGCAATAGTGGTACATAAAAGTGTCCTTCTCGGTCTTTTTCAGGAAAAGGTCGATGTATTTGTTGATGGTGTCCGCCTCTTGGTGATAAATCAGCTTCAGGAAGTAGTCCTTCATCTTCGGGTCGAATGAGGGGATATAGATAAAGCGATGGTCGCCCAAGTCGAAGTTGTCCCAGTAGTGCAGCCGGTAGTAAGCGGCCTGCTTCTGATAATCGGGCTCGCCGTCCTCCTTCTTATATTCCGGAATATCGATGTTCATGTACGATTTCTGCATCTTGGAGAAGAGGAAGTCTGGATTCCGAGCGATGAGGTCGTCAATGAACGCGGTCATCTCGTCATTGATGTTCGTAAGTTTCTCCTTATAGACATTCGCACTGTCGGTATTGCCGGCATCCTCAAACTCCTTACGCTTCTTGGACCATTCGTTGGCATCCTTCGAAGCCTGCGCGGTCTTCTTCTGGAAACGCAGCATCTCGGCGTTCTCCGGGGAATTCACCACCGAAAAATTATCCACGTTCATCGTGGTGTCCAGATTGTAAGTAAAATGCTGGTTGTTGTCGAGGATGAAGTTGAGATAGAGTTTCTTGTCCATCGAGACGAGGGAGTACATACCGTCGTCGTAACGGTCGGTGCCCTTGAACACGAACTTGCCCTTGGAAACGGGTTTCACAGAGTCCTTCAGGATCAGTTTGTCGTTATAGTGAATCACCAAATAGACCAACGTATCCTTCGAGTCTTTGATGTTGAAAATCATCTCGTGGCCGTCCGCATCACGATAACCCGCCGGGTTGTTCTTCGACTTCTGCAAATTCTTCGGTTGATTGTTCTGCGCAAAAGCACCGAAAGCGATGCAACAGAACACTGACATTAACAGCAGAATAAACGTTTTTTTCATATTTATTGTATGGTTTTAGGTTTAGGTTCGGGTTCTGTAGGGGCGAATAATGATTCGCCCCTACAAATCAACATTCTTCATTCTTCATTCTTCATTTTCCTAACAATCTCCTCTAACGTAACTTGCCGTGCGATTATTGTATGATTATTCTCATTATCAATCAACAAAATGACCGGCGTGGTGACAATGTCGAAATACTCGATGTAGTCCACGCTGGTCTCCCCCATCGAGGTGCTCAGGTTGATCCAGTCGCTGAGGCCATGTTTCTCGGAGAAAGCTTTCCAGCGGTCGTAGTCGTCGTTCACCTCCACGGCAAAGACCTCGAAGTTGAGCTCGTCGGCCTGCTTCTGATAGAGGTCGTGCAGAATCGGGGTCTCCTCCTGACAGTGGTCGCAGTCGGGATCCCAGAACCAGAGGATGGTGTATTTCGTCTGTATCTCGTTGGTGGAGTGTTGTTTGCCGTTTATGTCGTAGGCCGTGAGCTCCGGGATTTGCGCACCGGGGGCGAGCTTACGGATGCGGTCCATCTGCCGCTTAATCCGCCGTTCCCGATCCTCGGGAATCCAACCGCGGTCGTAAGTATCGTAAATATGCAGCATCACCGGCTCGTAATACGGGTCACCAGTCTTGTCGAAAATGTCGTACAGCCACTTCGCGTACATCCCGCACTGGTATCTGCCCCCGCGAGCCGCGCGCATGAGAATGGTATCCACCTCGGTGATGATTTCCTCCACTGACTCACGGCTCTCTGAAGTCAAATACTCTTGGATGAAATAGAAAATCGTGGAAGTCGAATGACAAAAGCGGCCGTCCGTGAAATCCACCAAGGACAACACATTATGGAAAACAGGTGCACTTATTGCAGAATAGTCAAAATCAGCAGCAATCATGGCTTGTAGAACAGCATTGTCCACATGAAAAGCCTGGGCAAAGAGAGACTTTGGCATCGTGGAGTATAACTCATTATCTATCTGTTGATAATCGCTAAACTCAAACTGGTCTTTCAACCGACTCATCGTGGACAAAAAAACTTGATTTTCATCCGACTTCTGTATGTCAAAGGGTTCGACTTTTGTGCGATCAAACCATAATTCCATGGTTGTCTGCTGGTTCAAAAGTATCGAGATGGGATACTCCTGGTAAAACGTATCAACCTTTGCCGGTTTGTCGGATTTTTTCTCTTCATCCAAATCTATACTCAACTCCATATCAATGGTATTGTCTCTAACAAGAGTATAGATGTCTCGGGCCACCATTCTGTAGAAGCCCTTGGGTATCATAGAAGAGGCATCTTTATTGGATTTAGCATTGATTTTTACCGTAAAAGAAGCGATTCCGTTTTCAAACACAGCACTGTCCACAAGTTGGGATTTGCCAAACAAGATGGAATAGAGATAGAGTGTGGAATGGCAATCGGGGGTAGATTTCACGGTGATATTATATCCCGCACAATAATCCCGCGCGATGTTCCCCTTTCCGTATTGAACCGTCTCGTTTTGGGCATTCACCGAACCTGCCGGCCATAAAAACATGACCAACAACGCACAAATCCCCCAAAAACGAAACGAATTACGGCACACAATTATCAATTATCAATTATCAATTATCAATTATCAATTAAGACATTAGCTCCCGGATGTCCGACATCAGCTTCGACGCGATGTTGTCGGCGACGGACTCGGACATGGCCTCGGCGTAGATGCGGATGATGGGCTCGGTGTTGGAGCTGCGCACGTGTACCCAGCTGTCATCGAAATCAATGCGGACACCGTCCACGCGGTTGACCTGGTAGCTGGCGTATTTCCCGGCGATCTTCTCCAGCAACGCCTTGATATCCACTGAACTGTCGAGCTCGGTTTTCTTCTTCACGATGAAATAGTCGGGATATTGGGCGCGGAGCTGACCGCACTTCTTGCCCGATTTGGCCATGTAGGTGAGGAAGAGGGCAATGCCCACGAGCGCGTCGCGACCGTAGTGCAGCTCGGGATAGATGACGCCTCCGTTGCCCTCGCCGCCAATCACGGCGTTGGTCTTCTTCATCATCTCCACCACGTTCACCTCGCCCACGGCAGACGGGGTGTAAGTCATTCCGTACTTGTTGGTTACGTCCTTCAAGGCACGGGAGGAGGAGAGGTTGGAGACGGTGTTGCCGGGCGTGTGCTGCAGGATGTAGTCGGCCACGGCCACGAGCGTGTATTCCTCGTTGAAGAGCACGCCGTTCTCGTTCACGATGGCCAGACGATCGACATCGGGATCGACCACGAAGCCGACATCGAAGTTGGAGCGGTTCATGGCGTTGCAGATGCCCGCGAGGTTCTCAGGAATCGGCTCCGGATTGTGCGCGAAGACGCCGTTCATCTCGCCGTTCAGGATGGTCACATCGTTGACACCCAACGCTTTGAGCAGCACCGGCAGAGCCAATGCTCCGGTAGAGTTCACCGTGTCCAAAATCACCTTGAAATTGGCCTTTGCGATGGCGTTCTTATCCACCAACGGGAGATTCAGGATAGCGTCCACGTGATCCTTGATGGCATTCTCATACAGCTGATAGCTGCCGAGTTTGTCAAAAGTCACGTACGTGAGCTCGTCCGATTCCGTCAGCTCGACAATGCGCTTGGCCTCCGCACCGGAAACGAACTCGCCAGTGCGGTCAAGCAACTTCAGCGCGTTCCACTGCATCGGGTTGTGGCTGGCGGTAATGATGATGCCGCCGTCAGCATGTTGCTGGATGACAGCCATTTCCGTGGTCGGAGTGGTAGAAAGTCCCAAATCAATCACATCGATGCCCATGCTCTGCAACGTACTGCAAACCAGACGGTTCACAATGTCGCCGGAGATGCGTGCGTCGCGCCCGACCACCATGCGCATGGGAGCAGCCTGCGAGGCGTCTGCAGAATCCTGCTGTTCAGCGGATTCCCTTTTCTCCTGCAAGAAGGTGGCAAATGCGGTGGTGAATCTCACGACATCAACGGGAGTGAGGTTCTCGCCAATGGTTCCTCCGATCGTTCCTCGGATTCCGGAAATGGATTTAATCAATGTCATATCGCTCCAAAATTTTATTCAAAAAACGGCTGCAAAAGTAAGAAAAATCGGCATATCCCAAAAGGATTATGCCGAAAAAATTATCGCATATCGTTGACCTCCACCCCGGGGTATTTGGTCTTGTCGAACACGAACAGTTTGTCATCCAGCGGGATATCGCTTTTGAACTGCTCAATACTGTACGTGTAAATCGTGTTGTCTTTCTCATAGACCATCACCTTGGCGATTTTCAACGAGGTCTTGACAATATAGACGCGGATGCGGTAGTACGACTGCGCAGTCTTCGGGGTGAGATCGACAATGCTGTACTGCACGTTGTTCTGGAACTCGTCGCGGATGAACTTGGCGCGGAAGTGCGAATCCCAGCCCTTGAGGATGCGCTGCGGGTTCATCAGATTCTGGTCGTCGTCGGGGTCGTACTCGTAGATGGAAACCTCGTTGGCGCCCTTATCGTAGCTCCACATCGTCGTCCCGTCGCAGAAATACTGGACCCCGGAGAAGGTGGTCTTGTACTTGCCGCCCTTGAGGTAGAAGTCGCCTTCGCTGACGCCGAGCGTCTTCTCGTCCTTGGTGGTCTTCAACGTGTAGTGGAACTGCATCGTGCTGTACTTCTGGTACTGCTGGGAGACCTTCTTCATCAGGTCGTTCGCACCGCCATCGACATTCTGGGCGGAGAGTGCACCGATGGTTATCAGCGCGAGGATTATGGTGAGTAGTCTTTTCATGTTTATTTTGACTTTGTTACTTATCGTTGGTTTAATCCGCCCCACACTGCGCTCCTTCGTCGCTTGTGTGGGGTTGCTTGTTTCTGCTAACTGCTAACTACTAACTGCTAACTATCATCGTTTCACCACGATCATCAGCACCGCCGCCAAGATCAGGGCAATGCCGAGAACAAGACGAGGGGTGAAGAGTCCGTCGAAGACGAGGACGGAGATGCAGACCGCGGTGACGGGTTCCAGAGCGCCCAAGATGGCCGTGGGGGTTGAGCCGGCGTGCAAGATGCCGATGTTGAGCATGGTCATGGCGATGATAGTCGGCACGATGGCCACCATGCAGATCCAGCCAAGGGCCGTCCAGCTCGGGATGGGCATGATGCGGCTGCCGGGCACGCAGAACGAGTAAAGTCCGATGACGACCGCCGCGAAAGCCATGATGTAGAAGGTCATCTTGAATGGCGGCATCGAGATTTGCGTGCGATTCACCACCACGATATAGACGGCGTAGGTAAGCGAGGAAATCAGCACCAAGATGACGCCCCAAAGCGACATCTTCGCATCGCCGTCACCCTGGTACAGCAACAGTATTCCTATGATACTCAACACAATAGACAGTATCATCACCATTGACGCGCGTTCCTTGAAGAAGACCGCCATAATGACGGCCACCATCACGGGATAGGCGAACAGAATGGTGGAGGCGACCCCGGAGTCGAGGTGCTTGAACGAGGTGTAGAGCGACAGCGCGGAGGCCGCGAACAGCACCCCCAACGAGAGCAGCACCTTTAACTCGTACTTCGTGATTTTGAACGGCACTTTCTGCACCAACAATATGATTGCCAAGATGACAACAGCGAACGTAAACCGGTAGAAGATCACGCTCGGCGGGTTGAACCCCTCCTGATAGAGGAACAACGCCCCCAACGGGTTCGTTCCGTACGCCACCGCCGCGACGATGCCGGCGATGTAGCCTTTTATTTTTGACTGTTCGGTCATATCACGGTGCCATGTTGTAGTATTCCTCCAACATGTCGTCCTCCATCTGCGCGAGCGTGGCATTGATGTAATGCTTCAGCAAGTACTTGTCACCGTGGGTGTTGCAGATGCGGCGCAGAGCCTCATTGACCTCGCGGACGGTGCCCACGCACTCGAACGGCTTGATTTTGGAGAGGCCCGACAGTTCGTCGAAGGTCTGCTCTAAAGTGGCGTCGTCAAGGAGGTCGTGACCGAAAATCTCCTGCAATTTCGCGTCGGGGATGAACGGCGAGAGGATGATGTAGGCGAAGAGGCACTTCGGACAGTGACCGCACCATTTGTTCTCCTTGCTGCCGACATTGCAGCTCTTGAAAACCGGGAAATATTGCGGGTACCGGGCGAAACGTTCGGCAATTTGCAATTCATTGAGCGGACGCAAGTGACTGTAATAGTGGTTGCTGTCGCCCATCCAATCGTGGACGTAGTCGCGGAAGTCGGTTTCGAACTCCAGCGATTTGGAGTACTGATGGTTGATGTAGGTGCCGGGAATGGTCGGTTCATTCGCACTCGACTCGTTTGACAGCGCCACATCGCGGATGCCCGTGACCGCGCTCAGCAGCACGGAGTAGAAGGCCAACATCGCAGAGAAGGGCGTGTGTCCGTTGAGGAATCCCTGCGCATTGAGTTCCAGCAACTTGCGGTCGATTTCGCGGTTCAGGATGAGGATTTGGTCTTCGCTGTCGAAGCCGGCCACGCGCGCGCAGTCGAGGGTCGCACCACGCGGATTGATGATGAACGGCACCACCTCGCGGGTTCGGCGCAACTCTTCCAACGTCACCACGGAATCCTTGCCACCGCCGATGGGGACAATCACGGAATCCGTGTCTTGCGCCTTCGGGTAGGTCAGCGTAGAAGAGGCCTTCGTGCCCACTGGGAACACAAAATTCAGGAACTGCAGGTGGTCGGTCTCGATGCTGTTTTTGTACATAAACTCGCCGAGACCGTACCAATAGAGCTTCCGCCACCACCATTGCTGGTCCTCGGTGAGCGAATAGGGCTTCACCACGATGGTCGGGCTGCAGGTACACTTCCAATAGCTGATCAACTCGATCATGCCAATATGGAAGATGATACCCTCCAACTGCTTGAGGTCAAAGCTGTTCCAATCGGGGGCATAGACACCGGCACGCAGCGTCATCTTTGGCGCGAAGCGGATATCCTCCCCTATCGAAAAATGGAAAACGATGTTCAAATCGCCGTTCTCCACGGCGTAATCATACCCTTCGTATGTAAAAACGGGATACTTTTCCCGTAAATCGTCAAATTTCGCGTTCATAACCTACATTTTTTCCGGTACATCAATGCCGAGAAGTTTCATGCCGCTGCGCAACACAAGCGACACCCAGCGGGAGAGTTTGAGTCGAAGCAGACGTTTCGCAGCGTCCTCCTCTTTGAAAATCGGGGTGTCCTGATAGAAATGGTTGAACTGCTTGGCCAGGTCGTAGCAGTAGTTGGCGATGAGCGCGGGACTGAGATTGTCGCCCGCGGAGAGCACCGTCTTGGGATATTGGTAAAGCATGTTCAGAAGGGTCTTTTCCTCCTCATTGAGAGCCATTTGCGGCAGTTTGGCCGTTAGGTCGATGCCGTTTTCCGCGCCCTTGCGCAGCATCGAGCGGATACGGGCGTGCGTGTATTGGATGAACGGTGCCGTGTTGCCGTTAAAGTCGATGGACTCCGCCGGATTGAAGAGCATATTCTTGGCCGGATCCACCTTGAGAATGAAGTACTTAAGCGCCCCTTGCCCAATCATCTCATACAGTTTGTCGGCCTCCTCGGGAGTGAACTGGAACTTACCCAACGCCTCAGTGCTCTCTTTAGCCTCTTGGTACATGTCGTCCATCAGGTCATCAGCATCCACTACTGTTCCCTCGCGGGACTTCATCTTGCCCGACGGCAGCTCCACCATTCCGTAAGAGAGATGGAAAATGTAGTCTCCGAACTCTTTCTCCAACTTCTTGGACAACACCAACTTAAGCACGTCAAAGTGGTAGTTCTGCTCGTTGCCGACCACGTAGATCATCTTCTGCGGCTTATATTCCTCGTATCGCAGCTGCGCAGTACCCAGATCCTGCGTCATATAGACGGAAGTGCCATCTTTACGCAACAGCACCTTCTCGTCCAAGCCTTCGTCGGTGAGATCCACGCGTACGGAGCCGTCCTCGTGACGGTAAAACGCACCCTTGTCCAAACCCTCCTGCACCAAGCTCTTGCCCAGCAGATACGTATTGGATTCGTAGTACGTTTTATCGAAATGGATGCCCAAACGGTCGTAAGTCTGGTCAAAGCCGGCATATACCCAGCCGTTCATCTTCGCCCACAACGCGCGTACCTCGGGATCGTTGTCCTCCCACTTGCGGAGCATCTCTCTTGCTTCCAAAATCAGCGGGGCTTTTTCCTTTGCTTCATCCTCCGTAAGCCCCTGTTCGACAAGTTCTTTCTGCTCTTGCTTATAGTATTGGTCGAAGACAACGTAATACTTCCCGACGAGGTGGTCGCCCTTCATTCCAGAGCTTTCCGGGGTCTCTCCGTTGCCGTATTTCAGCCATGCCAACATCGACTTACAGATGTGGATGCCGCGATCGTTGACCAAATTGACCTGCACCACGGGATGACCGCAGGCCTTGAGAATCTGCGACACCGAATGACCGAGCAAGTTGTTGCGGATGTGTCCAAGATGCAGCGGTTTGTTGGTATTCGGCGAAGAGTACTCAATCAGCACGGGAGCCTCATCGCGGGTCGGCTGCAACCCATAACCCGCATTGTCAGACTCCTGCTCCAACAATTCCATCCAAAACGACTCCTTGATCTGCAGGTTCAGATAGCCCTTCACCACGTTGAAGTCCTCTATCACATCCACTGTATCCTTCAGTTGCTGTCCAATTTCCGCGCCGAGCGCGTCGGGCGACTTGCGGGCGACCTTCACCCACGGGAAAACGACCACGGTGAGGTCTCCGGTGAATCCTTTGCGGGTGGGTTGTACCAAGGCGGGATCGGCCTCAATGTCAATGTTGTAGAGTTGTTTCAGCGCGGTTTGCAGCGCGACGGCGATTTGCTGTTCTAATGTCATTGGGGTTGGTTATTGGTTACAGATGGCCCCACACTACGCTCCTCCGTCGCTCATGCGGGGTTATTAGCACTCCGTGCGTCTTGTCCCTCCGGGACTGCTTAAGGAATATGTTTTTTTAATAAATGTAGAGACGATGTACGCATCGCCTCTACATGTTTCTTGTTGGATTCCAACAATTACTAATTTCTAATTTCTAATTACTAATTATTCGAAGCTGATCAGTTCCACATCGAAAATCAGGGTGGCGCCGCCGGGGATCATGCCGCCTGCACCTTGTTCGCCGTATGCGAGGTTGTAGGGGATGAAGAGACGGTATTTGGAGCCGGGGGTCATCAGCTGAAGACCTTCCGTCCAACCGGGGATCACTTGATTGAGGCCGAAGGTGATGGGCTCTCCGCGATCCACAGAGGAATCGAACACGGTGCCGTCCAGAAGTTTGCCGGTGTAGTGCACGGTGACTTTGCTCTTAGCGGTCGGATGTTCACCCTTGCCCTCTTGCAGCACCATGTACTGAAGACCGGAAGCGGTTTCCTTCACATCGGGATTCTTCTTGTTCTCTTCGAGGAATTTCGCGCCCTTGGCGATTTCGGCGGCGGTACCACTCTGCTTCTTGGCCTGCATCTCAGCCTGGAGATCGGCGAAAATCTGCTGCATCTGCTCGTCCGTGAACTTGTTCGTGCCGGCGTAAGCATCCTTGATGCCCTGCACAAATGCGTCATAATCCAGTTCGATGCCGTCATGGCTCATGCTATTGCCAACGTTGATTCCGATGGCGTAGCTGCTTTTCTGTTGGTTTGTCATTTCTGTCTGTGATTTTGCGGAAAAACCCATGCCTACAAGCACCAAAGTCATTCCGAGTGTGATAATTCTTTTCATTTCTCTATGTTTTT
The DNA here is from genome assembly GCA_017962275.1 of Bacteroidales bacterium. GTDB lineage: Bacteria > Bacteroidota > Bacteroidia > Bacteroidales > WCHB1-69 > F23-D06. The sequence continues at coordinate 5,559 of JAGCVQ010000041.1, read as the reverse complement.
TTAATTATTCAACGTTGGGATGGACATATTCGCCCATGATAAGTTTAGCCCGTTTTTTAAGCGGCCGCAAAGATACACTTTTTTGGGTTACAAGGTCACTACGTCACGCGGTTATTTTCACGACATCCTTACCGTTTCCGCAAATCCACAAACTTCACCGGTTTCCTCGCGCTTGGCGGAAAGTTGACGCGCTGCACCTCCTCCACGGGTTCCACCATCACGATGGGTGCGACCCGCACATGCGCACGGAAGCGGTTTTTGAGCTCGTTGACAATCTCCTCGGGATGGTTCTTGAACCGGGTGTTCCCCTCCACAACTTCCGCATTCAGTCCCACCTTCACGACCACCTCGTCGGTACCCTGCTGCGAATCCTGCACGTAGATGACGTAATTCTGCACAAACGGGGTGTTGTTGAGCACGTCCATCAGCGCGGGCGGATACAACGTGGTGCCCTTCAGCTTGATCATGTTGTTCTTGCGGCCCACCAACGGGGTGAGTCGGTAACTGTTTCTGCCACAGCGACATTGTTCGGTGATCTTTGCGCACATGTCACCCGTGCGGAAACGCAGCAACGGCATGCCTTCCACGCCGAGGGTCGTGATCACCACCTCGCCAGTCTCTCCGTCAGGCACCGGCAGGTTGTCCTCGCCGATGATCTCCACGATGATGAGCTCCGGATGCACGTGACCGCCCACTCCGTACTCGCACTCGCTGAACGTCGCGCCCATCTCGGTGGAAGAATAAGTGGCATACAATTCCACATCCCATTTCGACTTGATCTGCTCACCCAGGAGGTTGAGCGAGAAGTCTTGGTTGCGAAGGCTCTCCCCTATCCCGATAATCTTACGGACACTGGAGTTCCGATAGTCAATTCCGTGATCCTCAGCATATTGAATCAGTCGCGGAATAAACGACGGCACGCACATGATGCTGTCGGGCTTGATGCGACGGATGGTGTCCCACTGTAGTTCGGGGATGCCGTTTCCCACGCGGATGACGGATGCTCCCAGCTCGCGCAAGCCCAAGAAGTAAGCCAGCCCGGCCATGAACCGTTTGTCGAGGGTGACCATCAGCTGGAGGATGTTACCGGGCTGTAAGCCAGCACATTCGAAACTCTTCCGTTCATTAAAGGCCAGCCGTTGCAGATCCTTCTCGGTGCAGCAGAAGGTCACAGGGTCACTAAGGGTACCGCTTGTGGTGATGTAGTCGATCACTTTCTCCTTGGGCACACAGAGAAAATCCTCGTTGAAGAGCTGGAGGTCCTTTTTCTCGGTGAAGGGGATATTCACGAGGTCCTCCATGGTGCGGATTTTGTCCACCTTGATGCCGTAACGTTCGAACATACGCTGGTAGAAGCGCGAATGCCGCTGTAAATACTGCAACGCCTCCTGCAGTTTTCCCTCTTGGAACTGCTTGATTTCCTCCGGGGAAGCGAATTCTATGTCGTTCTTGTTGATATTCATTATTTAGATTTCTGTTTGAGAGCTGACACTCTAAAAAGAGGCGGCAAAAATACGATTTTTAGCCACAACGTTGCTTTTCCGATTGCTAAAGGTTTATCAACTGAACATTCAACGCTCTTTCAATATTCGTAATTACCTCAAGCGTTATGTTCTCTTTCCCCTTTAAGATTTTGGAGACATACTGCTGCGTACAGTGCAGTCGGTCCGCCATCCCTTGTTGAGTGAGGTTCTCTTTTTTCATGAAAGATAGCAACAGCACGGCAATGTGTTGGGAATACCGCAACCACGCCGCATTATCGCGCCTCCACACAGCTTCTTCCCTCCATTGGGATGGCGTCTCGCTTTGATTTTTCGACAAGTAATCAACTGTTCTCTGTTTCATATAGGTGATCATTACTAATTTCTGACATATAATCCTCAAATCCATCAGCATCAATTGCCCCTTCTTGTAGTAACAGGTTGCGCACCCGCTCCATATTGTTGAGTTCTCGTAGAGTGTGCTCTCTTTCCTGCATCGTCCTCGTTAACTTTATGGCTCCTCCTGTGATGATATAGCAACCCGGTTCTAGTTTGATGGCATATAGACGAAGCCAAGATGCATGGTCTCGATTTCTGGCAAGTCGGGCCTTTTCTCTGCCCAAAAGCATTTCTTGAGTTCGACTATTTTCCAAAGGGCGGAACAATTTGTCAAGGTTCGAGTCGGGTGAAAGGTCAAGAATAAGACATTGAAGTTCGTTGCTATCGTCAATGGTGTCATAAATGGCTTGGTTGACATCCGTTATCTTGAAGTAAGCCTCTAAGTCGGACATATTGTCGCAAAAGAATGTCATCAGCCATTCAGGGTCGCTCCATTTAGAAAACAGTTGTTGCAGCACATTGTCCGTCTCATTTTCATATCGTACTACCCATAATTTGTTGTTGCTAAATATTTTATCGAATTTCATGATTTAAAAAATATAATGAATACTATGAATTTCAAGGCCGCAAAGATACAATTTCTTTTTAAATGACAATGATTTTTTGTTTTACGAATATATTTGTAGAAACGCACGGTTTGCATCTTTACAACAAAGGGCGCAACCGCACCGGCCACGCCCTTTATTCTTCATTCTACATTCTTCACTCTACATTAGATCAGTCTCGGAGGCAGCGAACGGAAAAACCAAATTTTCTATCTCGATTAATTCTTCCTACAGAAGAGGAACTACCTACAAAAAAACGAATGTAGGCACCATAAGAAGCAGCATTATTATTAGGAGCTGTAGAACTCCAAAAATAGGCACCACCAGAATTATCAATAGGCATCTCTCCTCCCGGAAGAATATTAGCATTAAAAATAACACCATTAAGAAAGGCTCCGGTAGGCAATGCGCTAAAACCTGTTGTGTTGTTGGAATCCATTTGATAATACACTGTTGATTGTATATTAAAAACGGTTTGAGCAGTATAATACCATCCTAATGAGTCTGCTAATGCTTTTGCAACACCAATGTTTCCATACACATATTGACTTTGGTCGCTAACATAGTCTGTCAATTGACTCCACTCTGTATCACTTGGCACATGCCATCCTGTTGGACAAATGCCCTGAACACCACTGGGATTAGTTTCACTGCTGGGGGTGTCATGCATCACAGCTTTCCAATTGTATAGAAATCCATAAACTATCGGTTTGTTTGGTGTATAATAGTAAGCATTCGTACTAGAACTATTGCTCCCTCCCGCCTCAATTGCTGTTCCATCAGAGTAGTGCGTGGTGCGTAAGTTCTCTTTCATCCAACATTGATTCCCGAGTCGGACTGTATTATAGATGTTGCTGTCGTAATCAATGACCGTTCCACAACCACCGTAAGTGAATGAAATTTGCTCTCCGTATGCTGTGCCCAAATTATTGGTGGCATAAGCCCGCACAAAATAAGTGGCACTATCCACCATATTGTGAATTATGGCTGAAAACTGCCCGTCACCTGCACCTGTTGATACACTATTTTCTAAAATTGTTGGATTGGGATATGTACTGTAGCAGAATCCCTTGTCTGTTATCTCTAAACCGCCGGTGGAGGTGATGTCTCCAACACAATCCCCAAATCTGGAGACGGAAACAGTGGTCACGGAAGGTGTGGTGTTTGGCAAAGTGGACACCATTATTTCTTCACTGTAAGCCATTCCCAACTGATTGATTGCATACGCACGAACATAATAGGTAGTGTTCGGTGTTAGTCCCGAAATGGTCGTGGAGAAAAATCCGGTATCACTACCTAAAGAGATAAAAATGTCTGCCATTGTCGGCAATGAGTGAGTGGCATAGCACACACCTCTTGCTGTCACAGGATATGAACCCGGATCAGTTACATTTCCTCCGCAAGAAAAAGATGTATATGTAATATCTGTAGGTGTCAAGCCCTCCACGGTTGGAATATGATAGGATAAAGTACTGAATATCCGTTCCTCACCATAGCTGGTTCCTATACTGTTAGTGGCAAAGGCTCGCAGATAATAAACTGTATTTGCCGTCAAATCAGCCACGTCACCCGTAAAATCACCCACTCCAGTTCCAAAATCAATTACATTGTCGTTAATGGTTGGATGTTCCGTCAATCCATAACATAAACCTTTGGCAGTAACCGCCGCACCTCCTGAGAACGTCACATTACCGCCACATGTAGCTGAAGTATATGATATGGAAGAAATTTCGTCAGTCGTAACCACTGGAGGCGTTGGGGATGACACAAATGAGACCTCCTCGCCATAAACCGTTCCGATGACGTTGGTGGCATACGCACGCACATAATAAGTCGTGACTGCGCTCAACCCAGTAATGGTAGTAGAAAATGTCCCTTCGCTTATGCCGTCAACTGTGTAGTCATTTTCCAAAGTGGGATTATGAGTTAGACCATAAACGAAGCCTCGCGCCTGCAATGATATTCCACCATTATCTACCACATTGCCGTGGAAAGAAGCTGTGTACGGTGCAATATTCGTGACATTACCAGTGGTTACAGTAGGAAGAACGGGTGTACCACTGATGTCCGTGGTGAAACTCACCACAGAGCCGTATGCTGTACCCACGCTGTTGGTCACGTAGGCGCGGACATAGTAAGTGGTGCTGGGGTTCAGGCCGCTAGCCGTGGAGGAAAAAGCACCAACTGTCGAACCTTCATTGGTATGGTTATCAGTAACATACGGCGGATTGGACGTACTCCAGCAGATGCCGCGGGCAAGGATGCTGCAGTTTCCGTCGGAGGTCACATTGCCACCACCGACAGCATTGTTCGTACCAACATATGTTATCTCTGTAGTGGTTACACTGCCCAACGTCTGTGCGGGAATCGGCTGACTCGGGTTATTCTCCAGTTCCTCAACCCTATCCCGCAAACTATCAATCGTATTATTCAACGCGGCCAGCAGCGCATTGAGTTGCGCCTCGGTGATGTAGTGAGAGTCGTTGGTAAAAGCACTCACATTGGAAGGCACAGTCGGGATTGTTGGTTTGTTGAGAATCTTTGCCACACCGCTTGTGGCATTCCAGTCGGCGTTCACCTGCGCAGGAACATTGTCGGCTGTGATGTAGCCTGCGTCGTTCGTGAAAGCACTCACGTTGGTTGGCACTGTCGGAATTGCCGGAGTATTAATCAGGTCATAGTAGTCTTTGTTCCAAGCGGTGAAGAGCGGGTCGGTTTCAGTGTAAGAGGTGAGATAGCCCGCGTCATTCGTAAATTCGCTTACGTTTGTGGGGATGCCCGCCGCCTGTTGCACATCGGCCGCAGTTACGTAACCCGCATCGTTCGTAAAGGCACTGACATTGGTCGGAATTGTGGGTACAGTCGGGATATCCGCACTGGTAATATACCCAGCGTCATTGTTAAATGCGCTCACATCCGTGGGAACAGTCGGGATATTGGGCTTGTTCGTCAGGTCATTGTAGTCCTTGTCCCAAGCGTTGAACTGCGGGTCTGTTTCACTAAAAGAAGTAAGGTAACCAGCATCGTTCGTAAAAGCACTCACATTTGTCGGAATGGCTGGTACAGAATCCATCGTAATATACCCTGCATCATTGTTAAACGCACTAATGTCTGCGGGAATCTGCGGAATCTGC
>JAGCVQ010000040.1 GCA_017962275.1 Bacteroidales bacterium | reverse complement strand
ATTTTGTTGTCTCTTTTTAGTGTGAATAAATTGATTTCAATATCACGGCAAAGATACAACAGCAAAACCCTTTTGTCAAGAGTTTTGAAAAATATTTTTATGGTTGATATTCAGAAGGTTGTGTAAATTACGTTAACTATTCTGCCTTGAATAGTTAATTTTCGAGTCGGGATTTCGCAGGAAAAATGGTCGAAGATGTTTAAAAGCTTTGATCGCTTCTTCACGAATGCGAATAATTTGTATTTTTGCCGCGTCATTCTTGCAAGAAGGTCGATTGGATGAAAGATTCCTCCTTAACAGTTTGCGAGAATGACTTTTTGTTTCCTGTCATCAAAATAAGCATTATGAGCGAAGAATATAAACAAGATTCCGACCACCCAACCTCCCTCTACGAGGAAATCCTCCACCGTCAGGATCCTGCGCAGGCTGAACATCTGAGCCGCTTCTTCAAGACCGGCAAGGGCGAGTATGGTGAGGGCGACAAGTTCCTCGGCATCAAGGTGCCCGTGGTGCGCGAAATTGTCAAAAAATGCTGGCAATCCGTCTCCTTCTTTGAGTTGGAGGCCTGCATCACGTCCGAATACCACGAACTGCGGCTCGCCGGACTGCTCACGTTGGTGCAGTTCTTCAAAGCGGCCAAGGGCGACCGGGGACTGCAACAGCTGAACGTCAGCTTCTACCTGTCTCATCTCCAATTTGTAAACAATTGGGACTTGGTGGACCTCTCCTGCTACGAGATTCTCGGCGTGTGGCTGCTTGACAAGGACCGCAAAATGCTGTACGATATGGTGGAAAACGGCAGCACTATCTGGGAACAGCGCATCGGCATCGTGACTACGATGCAGTTTGTGCGCCATGGCCAGTTAGATGACACCTACGCATTGGCGGATCTTTTCCTGAAGAAGCCCGCACCCCTGCACGACCTGCTGCAGAAGGCCGCCGGCTGGCTCCTCCGCGAGGCGGGCAAGCGCGACGAGCAACGCCTCCGCGAGTGGCTTGAACCTCGTCGTAAAACAATGCCCCGCACGATGTTGCGGTACGCGATAGAGAAATTCCCAGAGGATGAACGAAAGAGGTTTATGGGACGATAATGTAAATGTAGGGGCGAATAATTATTCGCCCCTACATTCGTAATATTCCTCAAATTTCCGTCTCAACTCATCTTCGTCGTCAATCATCTTACGCAAAACCTCCAACCGTTCGGCATTCGGCGAGTGCTCGAACCAGAGGTGGAGGTAGCCGTCGCGACCGTATTTCTCGCGCAGATGCTGAACCATCCGTTCGTAATGCCTTTGTTTGTCTAACTCGGGGTAGTGCTCCATGCCATACTGCACCGTGCGGCGGATGATGGTGTCGGGGTCGATAAAGCGGTCGGCCTCGGCTACGATGCGCCCGTAGAGACTGCGCGGGGCATGGTCGGAGGAAGCACGGTGGTCCTCCACCGCCTCCGCCATCGTCTGCAACTGACTTTCTGTGAACCACTTCCGCAATTCGTTGTCCGCCAACAGCATTTGTGCCGACACGGTGTGGTGCCGTCCCCGTCCCTCGCACAGTCCTATGTCATGGTAGGCGGCGATGACATACACCATGTCTGCATTCACCTCCATCTGCTCCGCCAACGCCATGCTTTGAGAAATCACCATCTGCACGTGGTCGCGCCGGTGCGCCTTGTCAAACCGGTCGTACAACGGGATAATGTTCCGCTCGACGTATGCTTGGATTTCCGGATTTACTGTTGCCACCAAGCTCTTGCCCCTATCGGGGCTGCTCAAGGAAGCGCTCATAATTCTTAATTCTGCATTCTACATTCAGCATTCAGCATTCAGCATTTATCATTCTACATTCTTCATTCTTCAGTCTTCTTTCTTCATTGCCTCCGCTACTACCTCCGCAATATCCTTCACATTCGCCTCCGTGCCGTGTCGGAAAGCCTTCTTGCACATCGGGCAGGCGGTGACCACCACGTCGGGATTCGGCTCGGTGAGGATGGCTAAGGATTTGTCGCGGATTTGGGTTTGCTGGTCGAGGGAAAGCACCGTGTTGCCGAGGTTCATGCCGCAGCAAACGCTGTTCTCCTTCTCAGCGGAGATCTCTTTGAGTTGACCGATGGCCTTCAGCACTTCGCGAGGTTGTTCGTAGATGCCCGTCCCGCGTCCCAAATCGCAGGGATCGTGGTAGGTGAACGACGTATCCGATTGTTTCACCGATAGTTTTCCGTTCTTGATCAGCATATCGATGTACTCGGTGTGGTGATAGACGGGAATCGGCAGGTTGTATTCGTGTTTGAAGGTGTTGTAGCAGATGGGGCAGGAGGTGACGAGCGCGGTGGCGTGGCAAGAACTGATCAGCTCGGTGATCTTCCGGCGCAAATCGGCGGCCTGCTTGTTGAAGCCTTGCTGCAACAGAGGACGGCCACAGCAAATTGCCCGCTCGCCGTCGAGATGCCAGTATTTCACGCCCGCGGCTTCGAAAATGGTCTTCATCGATTCGGAAATGGTCGGGGTGAGCTGCGTCATGCAGCCTCCGAAATAGGCCACGCGCCCGATGGCGTTGAATCCCTTCACATTGTCCAAGTAACGGTAGTTGTCAGCCATGTCGGTGTCGCCCTTGTCGCGGGAAATCCGGCGGATGCTCATCAGGTCGATATCCACAGGACAGTCTTCGGCGCACTGGTGGCACATCAGACAGTTCTTGCCAGCCGCGAGAATGTCCTGATGGTGCTCCAAGTTACGAAGGTTGCGCAGCAGATAGACACTCTGCACATCGTTGATGTCCAATGTGTTGTAGAGCGGGCAACGGTCGATGCACATGCCGCAGCGCGAGCAGGCACTCAGCTCGTATTTCGTGTAGCCGGTCATCTTCACGCTGTCGCGGAGACCCAACTTGCGGAAGTAGATGAGGAAGACTTCGGTGAAGATGTGCATGTAGCGGGTGAAGGGCAGCATCAGGAAGAAGATGCAGAGGGCGATGGAGTATAGCGACCAGCAGGGCAGTTCGAGGAATTCAGCAGCACGACGGCCGAAGAGATCGCCGAGACTTTGGGTCAGGAAGCCACCGTTGGCGTACAGCCGTGCCGTCACGGATTCGCTCAGCAGTCGCAGCGGGAAGATGGCCCACAGCGCAATCTTCACGGTCGTGTCCATCACCGTGTGTTTGGTGGTGCGCTTCATGCCGAGGAAGCGGGAGTGGACCTTCTTCACGAAGGCGAGGAAGATGCCCGAAAGGACATAGAGCAGGATCAGATCCATGAGTTGGGTGAAGACGAACTCGGTGCCGTTGGCTGGCGGATTGTGGTGGAAGAAGCGGTAGAAAATGGCGCACCAGAAGTGGAACGGTCCTTTGATGCCGATGCGGCTTTCGATGGCACCCACCACGATGAGCAGGAACCAGCCGAAGGCGATGCTACGGTGCATGTAGCCCAACCGCCAGTTTTTCTTGCTGATGCGCAGGTGCAGCAGACATTCGCAGAACATCTCCTTGAGCGCTGGGAAAATCCGCGTGGAGAACATGTTCTTCTTGATGAGCTTCTGCTGCTTGCGGTCAAACTGCTTGATCCATCGCACATATTTGTAGCCGCAGATGACGAAAAGTCCAATGGTTCCTAAAACGAACGGGACTACGAAAGGATGAAAGTTTGCCATGGCTTAGAATGTTTCGTTAGACGGGGTTAATAGCTGGCGCATATTGATGATGAGCGAGCGCAGGTTCACGCCGCGCGGGCACACCAACGTGCATTTGCCGCAGAGCATGCATTTCCGCAACTCCTCGGCGAGCTTGTCGTATTGCCCGCGGCGGAAGGTGTTGTGGACCTTGCGGATGTCGAAATCCGTGAACTGTCGGGCCGAGCAGGTGGCCGTGCAGCCACCGCAGCCGATGCATTTCCGGTAGGACGGAACCTCGCGGAGGAGGGCTTCCGCCTTGCGCAGGTCCGCCTGACTCAGGTTAAACGAGCGCGTTTTCTTTATTGTGAATCCGAAGTTATTCATATTCTTTTTCTGTTTTGTTTGTCTCAGCCCCACATTGCGGCTTCGCCTTATGTAGGGTTAATTGCGCTTCGTGCGTTTTGTCCCTCCGAGACTGCTCAAGGAATATATCTTCAAAATAATTCTTCATTCTTCATTCTTAATTCTTAATTGTTCGAGAGCATCTTTTCCCGTTCGTCGGCGCTGGCGAACTGGGAACCGAAAAACTCGTTGACGATGATGCGCAGGAGGGTGTAGGCGGGCACGGCGAAGATCATCGCGAAGACGCCGCCGACGTAGCCGGCAGCGAGGATGACGATGAAGATCTCCAACGGGTGGGAGTGGGTCTGCCGGCCGTAGATGTACGGCTGCAGAATGAAGTCATCGACCATCTTGGCCACCCCGAAAGCCGCCACAATCTTGAAAATGGTGGCATATACAAGCGGCATCTCCGGCGACATCGGGAGCAGCGAGGTGATGCCCACGATGATGCTGAGGGCGATGGCGATGAGGGTGCCCACGTAGGGGATGATGTTCAGCATGCCGCCGATAAAGCCGATGATCAGCGCGTTGGGGACGCCGAGGATGGCGCATATCAAAAACTCGAGGAACCCCACGATGAACATCTCGATCAACACGCCGCGGAAGTAGGCGGTGATCTGCGTGCCCGTGGCCTCAAGGATGTTGTCGTAGTTGTCCTGCACGTTGTGAGGCAGCCAGCTGCGGATCATCTTGAAGATGATTTTGTGGTCTTTCAGTGAGAAGAACGTGATGAACAGGATGGAGAAGATGGCCACGAACAGCGTCTTGACGATGCTCGCGGTGCCGGTCACAATGCTCGACATGCTGACTTTCTTGGCGAAAGCGGTGAATTCGTCGTTCAGCAGGTCGGTGACATGCTGCCGTCTCTCCAGAATCCCGTATTTGCGCAGCGGCTTGTCGAACTGGTTCAGCCACGCCTGGATGCTGTCGCCCACGGAACTGAAGTCCAAGGTAGTCAGGAACTTGATTTCATTCACCAATGCCGGAATCAGGAGGTAGAACAGCAGCCCGATGACCGCCACAATAATCAGCAGTACGATGCCGGCGGCCAACGAACTTGGAAACTGCCACTTCCCGATGTGGATCTTGGTGAGCAGTTTCACCAACGGGGAACCCACCATCGACAATACAAATGCGATGAAAAGGTAGATGACAATATCTGAGAAGAACCACCCCAAAAAGATGATGATGGCCAACCCGATCAGAATGGCGATGAGACTTTTGCCGTTATTGTTCATTGTTCCTCAGATTTTTTGGATTCCTTTGTCTTTTTCGATTTATTGCGGTTACGGTTCCGGAAATCGAAGTCCTGGTTGTACATCAGGGCCACCCCGGCCACATAGTTGTTGAAGCCTTCGTCTAAATAGTAGAAGAGGTCGTCGCGCTCACCGATGCGGGTATAGGCCTTCACGCGCCAAGTGCCCGCCGGATTGATTCGGTACTCTACCGAGAGATTGCCGTAGATGTTGTTGTAGGCACTCGTCACCGTTCGGTCGTCGTAATAACCGAAGCTGGTGGTCATGGTGACCCGCTCGTTGAAGAGGTTGGCGTTGGCCTGTACACCGTACTCCGCCGAAGTGGTCTCCGTGGCTTGGTTGTAGGTGATGCCGAAGCCGCCCCGCTTGCTGTCGATGACGTTGCTGAGCATGTTGTTGACCATGTTGCTGAGCATGTTCATGCCCGGTACGGAGTTGGTGTTGGAGGCGAACAGGTTCTCCGGCATGAAACTGTTGGTGACCAGGAAGTAGGCGAACTGCTTGGTCATGTTCTGCTGGTTCTGGGTGTCAATGGCCGTGTAGAAAAGGTTCCGCACCTCCTCGCTGCTGTTGGGCAGTTCGAAGCCGAAGGTCGGTTCGATACGGCGCATCAGCGGTCCGTTGAGGTAGATGTAGGAGTTGACGTCCGCGTTGGCGGCTCCCAAATATTCGGACGGGATGATGTTCGAAAGCGAGGTCTTGGAACTCTTGTAAGCGCTCAGGTTGACCGTCATGTTGTCCAACGGCCCGTCGAAGTTGATGGAGCCGCCCTGCACTAACTTGAAGTTGCTGTTGACAATGTCGAACAGGGAGATTTTGATGTTGCCGGAATGCATCAGCAGGTTGCCGTAGAGGTTGAGGTCCTCGTTGGTTCGGTAAACCAGCTGGAAACGACCGTCGGCGCGGGCGGTGATGGTGCCCCCGATGGCGTCGAGGAGAAGCACCACGTCGGCGTCGTTGGTGACATGGAAAGTGAAGTCGAAGTTCAGATTGGTGGAAGAATTCTCCTCAACCGTCTCGACATTGCGGGTGGAGTCGTGGCGGGGCACGAAACGGATGTAGTCGGTCTCCGATGCGGAGTTGGTGGAGCTGACATGCAGGTATATTTTCGATCCGCTGAGGGTCAGAATATCGGGACCGGTGATGAAGATATCGTCGCCGGTGCCCGTAATGGAGACCTTGCCCTTCACATACCCTGTGCCGTAAAAGACGGAGTTGGTGGTCTGCTGGGTGTTCAGTGCGAGGATGCGGTCGGTGTTGATGCGCAAATCCATCTGCATGTCCTTGAACATCTTATGGCGGATGCTGCCGGTGAGGATAGCCGTGTTGTCGTCCTTGTCGGAAATCAGCATGTTGTCGAAAAAGAGACCGTCGTAGTTGAACCGGATGTCCTGATCCTTGACGCGGTAAAGGGTGCCAAGGGAGGCGATGCCCATCTGCGCGTCAAGCACATGCACGGTTCCGTCCAAATAGGTGGAATCGGGCGAGGCCTGGAAGGTCAGCTCGCCGGAAGCCGTGCCGGAGAGCTTGTCGCTGAATCCCGCCAGGAACGGCTCTAAGAAATCCGCCTGCAAGGTGTCGAACGTCGCCTTCGCCAGGAACTTCTTCCCTTCGTAAGAACCTGATATGTTGGCAATAATACTCTTCTCGTTTTGGAAATCCCGGATGCTGAAGTTGCTGAGGTATTCGTAATCGAGATTGCTTCTCTCGCTGTTGAACAATCCGCCGTAGAAGCGGATGGCGTTGTCATTGTTAAGACCCGCCATGAGGAACAGGTCTCCCAAGCGTGTGTCGTTCATGTTCAGCTCGTCGGTGATGAGTTTGCCGAAGACGAGCCGCCGGTTATTTCGGTTTATCAGGTTCAGGTCGGCAGAAAGCGTGCCGCCGAACTCCATGCCGTTCAGGAGCGTGTTGAAGAGTGAAATGTCGAGGTTTTTCGCCGCCACGCGCAACCGGCTCGAATCTTTCGTGTCGTAGGTGCCGTTCACCGACAGGAAGCTGTTGCTCGTGGAGAATAACAGATTGTCCACCACGTAGGTGTGCGGCCGGATGCGGATGGTGTTCTCGTCGTTGAAGTGACATTCGTAGTCTTTCAAGAAAATTTGCGACGTGTCGAGGTGGATGACGATGTCGTCCAAATGTCCGATGTTGGCGGTGCCCGAAAGGTCGGAGATGTTCCCTTCGGAGTTGAAGGGGTTGTGCCACGAAAGGTTATAGCGGACCTCGTCGTTGGCCACGTCCGCATTGACATTCACCTTGTCGAAGAGGATGCGGCTTTGCCCGGCGTTGACGATGACGGAATCGCCGCTCACTTGCAACGCGAGGGTGTGCGGATCACTGGTCTGCCCTTCCAGCTGGAACCGGTGCAACCGGACTTTGTTGCGGATGCCGAAGAAGGGTAGGTTGATGGTGGCTTGATCGTCGGCATGATCGGAGCTGATGCGGATATCGATTGTGGAGTTCGGCGCGATGATCATGTCGGGGAAGAAGAGCTTGGTGAGGGTGCGCATGTTGTAGGTGCGGGCACTGAGTTTGATGTAGTCGGTCGAGGAAGAGGCAACATACGGCGTCTCTTCGTTACGTCTGTCAACGGCGGAAATCAGCGACGGCAGGTAGTTGTGGATAAGGCTCTGCAGCGAGTCTATGACGTTGGCAATCGGGTAAGTCGATTCGTAGTTGATGTTGGTGATGTTGGAGGAGAGGATGTATTTGTGCAACCGGTCGCTGTTGATAGCCGTCAGACGCAGCCGCTCGTTGGAAAGGCTGTCGTCTTTGATGTTGATTTTGATGTTGTCGCACCCGATGAAGCCGTTGCAATCGTCCAGCCCCTTGCCGTGCATGGCGATCTGGAAATGGTCGAAGCGAAGGTTCAGTTCCGGGTTGCGCTGCATGACGGAGATGAGTTTGTGGATGCCCTTGGCCGTGGCGGAATCCTCTAAGGGCAGTATCGCCCCGATTTTTCCGGCGGCCAGCTCTTCCAAGTCGATGCTCCCTTGCAGGAACGGCACGCCTTGGGTGATATCCAATTGCGCGATGGCGTCGCACTTCAGATTGGGGTCGTTGGCACTGAGTGTGGCGTTGTAAAGTCCCTCCTTGTAATCGCCCTCCACGTGGATGTCGCGCAGCGGATAGCCCATGAGCGGGAAACGCTGCAGATGTCCGTCGAGGTGGGCCTGCAGGGTTTTCAGATTGTCGGCGGTGAAGCCCGTGGAGACGGTACTGGCGTCGAAAGTGGCGCTGAGGTTGCAGGTGCCGAATGTCTGGTGGTTGCTGATCAGTTTCGCCAAGTTGAAGTTGGAGGAGGTGACATCGCCGCTGAGAAACATCTGTCCATCAACCGTCTCGTTAGTCACTTTCGCCTTCACGGTGCCCAAACCGGTTGCGGCGGTCAAATCGGTGCGGAAGTTGTCTAAATCGCCGCGGAAAGTGCCGGAGACGGAGGTGGTGCCGATCTTGTTCAGCATCTTGTTGGTTTGGATGGTCTTGCCGCCGGGAAGCGAGAATTGGGCCAAGTCGGGAAGGTGGAACACCGTGGAATCCAATGCCAAGTCGAATCTCGCGTTCAGGAAATTGGTCACATCACGGATGGCGATGTCACCGTGTATCTGGTTGTTGTCTAACCAGTTGGCGGTAATGTTCTTCAGCCGGAAATCGTTGACGGTGCCGCTTACCGTGTCGGCTTGCAGGCGGAATACTTCGTTCATGCCGCGGATGGCGGGCGCGAAACCGGCAATGTCGTCCATGGCTAAGGTGGAAGGACGAATGGCGGCCTTGATGTTCACGGAGTCCAAAAAATCGCCCAGCCGTTTCCAACCGTTATAACGGAAGGCAAGATCCAGATCCAAGTCGCTTTGAGGCGTTTTCAGTTTCAGGTTGTCGAACGTCAAAGTGGTGTCGCAGATGCGGAAGTTACCGCTGCCTTTCTGAAGTTGGAAACCGCCGTATTGGTTAAAAGCCAACTGCTTGAAATCCATGGCGATGTCAGCTCCCACGAGGCGGAAATCCTTGGCATCGACGTCCAAGTCGGCTAACTCGAAGAAAGCGTAGTCGATACCGGGCCTGCCGGAAGTGTCAAATACCGTGCGGGTGTTGTCGTTGATGAGCGCAAACCGTCCGTCCTTGATTTTCACGGAGTTGGAAGTGAGTACAAAGTTGCCCTTCTTGGGTTTGTCGGATTTGAGGGCGTTGGCCCACTTGGCGATGTTGATGGTGTCCTCTCCCATGTAGGTGCGCAACACGACGTCAAGGTCTTCGAACTCCACATCGCCGAGCCGCAGTCGGAAAGGCTGGGTCTTGATACCGCGCAGACGACCTTTCACGGTGCCGGAATAAATCATGTTCTCGCGGTGGTGGTCCTTGATGGCCACCTCGTGGGCCACGAGCTTGAGGGTGGGGGTGATCCGCACATCGCCGATGGAGATTTCCGTACCCCAGGCATTGCTTAAGGATTCTGTAACTTTGTGAACCACAAAGGTTTGGATGGCGGGTACAAACAGCAGTCCCACGAGCAGCAGGTCGAGCGCGAGGAACACCCCGACGACCCACGCCGTGATTTTGAGAGCTTTTTTGATGCCGCTTTTACCCACGTTAATACATTATTTTTTTAAAGCGGCAAATGTACACAATAATCCAATATGTTCGGCTACTTAGTTCAAGGTTCAAAGTTCAAGGTTTAGTAACGAAAAGCCACAATATCATGAAAATATTCCTTGAGCAGCCTCGAAGAGGCAAGACGCGCGAAGCGCTAATAACCCCACATAAGGCGAAGCCGCAATGTGGGGTGTTTAAATAAAAAACGCGGCTGCATTTTCGCAACCGCGTTTTGATTGTTGAAATCGAAGGCAATTAGTCGCCCAAAGTGGCCACCATCACAGCCTTGATCGTGTGCATGCGGTTTTCGGCTTCGTCGAACACGATGGAGTTTTCGGATTCGAAAACGTCCTCGGTCACTTCGATACCGTCCAGACCGAACTGTTTGTTCACGTCGCGACCCACCTGCGTTTCGAGGTTGTGGTAAGCGGGCAGACAGTGCATGAACTTGCATTTCGGGTTGCCGGTGAGCGCCATCGTCTCCTTGTTCACCTGGTAAGGTTTGAGCAGTTTGATACGCTCAGCCCACACTTCGACGGGTTCGCCCATGGAGACCCAAACGTCGGTGTAGAGGAAGTCGCAGCCCTTAACGCCCTTCTTCACGTCGTCAGTTACCGTCACTTTCGCGCCGGTTTGCTTGGCGATTTCCTGACATTGTTTCACCAAAGCTTTGTCGGGTTGGAGCGCCTTGGGAGCCACGATGCGCACATCCATGCCCATCTTGGCACCGCCGACCATCAAAGAATTACCCATGTTGAAACGGGCATCGCCGAGGTAAGCGTAGGTCACTTGGTTCAGAGGCTTGTCAACGTGTTCGCTCATGGTGAGGAAGTCGGCGAGCACCTGCGTCGGGTGGAATTCGTTGGTCAGACCGTTCCAGACGGGAACACCGGCGTATTGAGCCAGTTTCTCGACGGTGGCCTGGGCGAAACCACGGTATTCGATGCCGTCGAACATGCGTCCGAGCACGCGGGCGGTGTCTTCCATAGACTCCTTCACGCCGATTTGGGAACCGGTGGGTCCGAGGTAGGTGACGTGTGCACCTTGGTCGTAAGCGGCCACCTCAAAAGCGCAGCGGGTACGGGTGGAGGTCTTCTCGAAAATCAGGGCGATGTTCTTGCCTTTCAGACGAGGTTGCTCGGTACCAGCGTATTTGGCGCGTTTCAGGTCGCGGGCCAGGTCAAGCATGAATTGGATTTCCGTCGGAGTGAAGTCCAACAGTTTCAGGAAGCTTCTGTTTCTTAAATTGAATGCCATAATGTTTTTTTATTGATGTTTGATGAAATTTTTTTCAGGCCGCAAATATACACTTTTTAACTTAACGCGCATCACCATTCCGCCGCCGACGTCAGGAGGCGACGGAACCCCCAACGGGCAACGGCAAAATTCGTAAAGACGCGGTACACCGAGCCCGCTGAAAAAGTCCCCCTCCGACCTTCAGACCGGCCGAGTACCCGCAATGTCTCCCTTCT
>JAGCVQ010000039.1 GCA_017962275.1 Bacteroidales bacterium | reverse complement strand
GTTAGAGGCAACAGGATCACCTTGTTTCTACACCCAAAACAGCATGGGGCCGTTCTACACCCATGTTCTCGAATTTGCGGAAGACAGGAACTTGAACGAGAATATCGGCACTTTCTGTGTCTATATTTCCGACTTCGCCACCCCCTCAACCCTTTCCTGGAACACGCAAGCGATGCCGACCCTTTACTGTCAAGGCGACAGCATCTTTTTCTCCTATACCGCCGAAAATGTCGATGATATCCTAATTATCGGTCCCGGCCAACAGGAAACCGCCTCGGACACACTCCCCGATGTATCGCCTGAACAATCTGGTTACTACGTAATTACGGGAAACAGTACGACGGGTTGCCCTCCGGTTCTCTCGGACACGATTTGGTTGGACATTTCGCAGGACAGCCATATCCAGTTGCAAGCGGAAGTGTGCAGTGGAGAACCTTATCAAGGCCACGGTTTCCAGGTTCCAGCCGAAGAGACCGACTCGGTGGGGCGAATCATCTGCGACACCCTGTTCCTGCAGTCGTCGCATGGGTGCGACAGTACTGTGGTGCTGCAGCTCACCGTGGTGGAGCAGCCGGAGGTGGAAATCTCCGTTTCCGAGGGTGACTTCTGCGACATCGGCGAGCTGGTGCTGACCGCCGTTTCGGAAGCTCCTGACTATCTGTGGAATACAGGGGACGAGACACCCTTCATCTCAGCGACGCATTCGGGGCACTACACCGTGACAGCCTCCCTCGGCGACTGCCACGCCACAGCCTCAACCGACATTCCCAACTGCGATCTCAACGTTCATCTGCCCAACGCCATCACCCCGTCCAGATCCGACGGTCTCAACGACTGCCTCCGCCTCCCCGAATCGCTTCCGTCCAAAATCAGCGATTTTTCCTTGAGCATCTTCAACCGCTGGGGCGAACAGATCTTCGTCACCGATGACCCGCACTTCACCTGGTGCGGCGAGGGCGCCCATATCTCAGATGTCTATGTCTATCAGCTCCGTTTCAAAGACCAGAACGGGAAACCGTTCGTCTATCACGGGGTTATCACGGTGCTGTAAATTGTACATTTTGCATGGAAATTATGCATTATGCATTGTGAACTTTGCATTGATTTTGTATCTTTGCCGATTCAAAACCAAAATCTCCTATGGCGTTAGAGCATCTTCTCGAAAGAATTGAAAATAAGAAAGTTATAATACTCGGTTTCGGCAAGGAGGGGGTCTCAACCTACCGTTTCATCCGCCGGCATTTCCCGAAAATGAAACTGGTTGTGGCGGATGGGAACGAGAACCTCAAGACCGATGAGTTTGCGGACGACAAGCACGTCAAATTCATCAAAGGGAAGGGTTATGACCGCAACCTGAACGATTACGACCTCATTTTCAAAAGTCCGGGCATCAGCTTCAATATGCTGGATTATTACATTGACAATGAGAGAATTTCTTCGCAAACCAATCTGTTTTTAGAGTATTTCCACGAGCAGGTGGTCGGCATCACCGGCACGAAGGGCAAAAGCACGACGGCTTCGCTGATTTACCACATCCTGAGCCATTCGCGGGAGAATGTCTTCTTGGCAGGCAACATCGGCACGCCGTTCTTCGACATCGTGGAGCAGCTCACCCCCGAATCCATCGTGGTGGCGGAACTTTCGGCGCACCAGTTGGAGTTCACGCACCATTCGCCCGATTATGCCGTGCTGCTGAACATCTACCAGGAGCACCTCGACCATTTCAACTCGTTCAACAACTACCAGAACGCCAAGACCAACATCTTCAAGTTTCAGCATGCGGGCAATTTCCTGGTTTACAACGGTGACGACGAGCACATCCCCGGCTGGGTGAAGGGCAACCAACCCGAAAGCGACATCTGCATCTTCGGCACGCAGGTCCAGCCCGGTCTGCACGCCCGCTGCCACAACCACCTCATCCGCTTCATGAACGACGGCGAGATTGTGGACGAGTACGACCTCATCGATTACAAGAACCTGCCCGGCACCCACAACTACTTCAACATCATGGCCGCCATCGCCATCAGCCGCCGCCTGGGCATCAAGCACAGCGACATCATGGACGCGCTGCTGACCTTCAAGGGGTTACCGCACCGCATCGAGTTCGTGGGCGAGTACAAAGGCATCGAGTTCTACAACGACAGCATCTCCACCATTCCCGAATCAGCCATCGCGGCGGTGAAAGCCCTGCGCGGGGTGGACACGCTCATACTCGGCGGCTTTGACCGCGGCATCGACTATCAAGTGCTCATCGACTTCCTCAAAGAAAATCCCATCCAGAACATCGCCTTCACGGGTCCCGCCGGCAGCCGCATGCTTGCGATGTGCCGCGAACAGAACGCCCTGCCGCAGAACTACATCGAAACCGACGACTATGCCGCCATCGTACGCTTCTGCTACGACAAGACCCCCGAGAACGGCATCGCCCTCCTCTCCCCCGCCGCCGCCAGCTACAACCAGTTCAAGAACTTCGAAGAAAGAGGCGAAACGTTCAAACAGTTAGTAGTTAGTAGTTAGCAGTTACAAGCGACCCCAGTTCCCCTCCTTTGGAGGGGTGCCCGAAGGGCGGGGTGGCATTGAACAAGACGCACGAAGTAGAGACGCAAAATTTTGCGTCTCTACAGATAACCCCACGAAAAATAATAATCTTATGAAAAAACACCTAATCCCAATCCTCTGCACAGTGCTGCTCCTCGCCGCCTGCGGGCAGAAAAACAAGACAGAGCAGTCGCAAGAGCAAGTCCAGACGGAAGCCGCCAACGACTACTCCCACCTGAACCCGGCGCAGGACGACGGGCAAACGGCGATGAAGGAGGACCTCTCTGGCAAGGTCATCGCATTGACGGCCGAAGAATTTCTGGACCGGGTTTCCGACATCGATCCGGCCAAAGGGTTACGTTATAAAGGCAAAACGCCCTGCATAGTTGATTTCTACGCCGACTGGTGCGGACCGTGCCGCCAACTCGCACCCATCACCGAAAGGATGGCCGCAAAGTACAAAGGGCAGCTCATCATCTACAAACTGAATGTCGATAAGGCGCAGGACATCTGTCAGGCACTGAACATCTCCAGCATTCCCGCCCTGTTCTTCCTCAAACCCAACACCCAGCCCGGCTTGATGGTCGGCGCCCCGACGGAGGCGGAGCTGGAGAAGACGATTCAGGAGTTCCTTGAACAATAGACGTGGGACGTGAGACGTGAGACGTAAGAAAAATAATGGCACTGGCGAGTTCGGGATTCCATCGCCTCTTTACGTCGGCGACGGAATGGAGGTACAATTAATCAAGTATTAACGTGAAGAAGACCATTCTCATAACGTTATGGTTTTTGCTGGCCGTTGCGTGCACGAAGGCGCAGGTGACGGTGGCGGATTCATTGCCGTCGCTTTTCCAGAAGTGGGAGACGCGGATGGGCGAACTCGACTATGAGGATCCGGAAATCGTGTCGCTGCACTATCTGTTCCTGCAGGATATTCTCAAGCAGATGGACAAGGTCGGCGGAGAGCTGAACCGCACGTTGGCGCGGAGTTCCAAGACGGACTTCTACGCCGTGAAGCAGGAATTCCGTAAACTGACCTACAAGGCGGATATGCTTAACGAGAAGCTGACAACAGCCAAGAACCAAGTCGATAATACGTTCTACCTGCGGGCCGTGGAGGAGATGGCTTACCGCGACACCGTGCGGGCGATGTACAATTTGGAACGTGCCCTGCAATACAACCCGCTCAACCCCGACGCCATGCTGCTGAAGTGCAAAATCCTGCTGGCACAAAAGCAGTTCCAGCCCTGCGTCGATCTCATCCACAAGGTCTATACCGAAACGACACTCACCGATGAGCAGGAGATGGCCGTGTCGGATTTCACGCTGGTGCTGTACGACCGGCTCTACTCGCACGGCAGCGAGCTGGTAAAGAGAGGCCGCGCGGCGGAGGCGTTGGAAGTGTTCCTCGCCCTCGAGCACTTCTGCAACAACATGCCCAGCGGCTACTGCAACGACGACTACTACAAAGGCATCGTGCTCTCGCGGGAAGGAGTCTATGAATCGTACCTCAGCATCGCCAAAGAGGCCGAGAAACGCGGCAACCACGAGATGTCGCGGAAATTCTACCAGTACGCCGAGGAATATTTGAGGAAGAACGAATAACAAAGGGGTCTCATGCCGTTGTCAGTCGGAGATTCCGCAGGCTCCTATCGTCGCCTTGCGGAATGGTGTTGATAATCAAGGAAATAATTATTCCCGACGAGACAAAAAAAAGTGTATATTTGCCCCTCGTAAAAATTTGGATTAAATCAACAAATATTCAAAACAATAACAATCTAAAATATTAGAATTATGGCATTTAAAGGAGCTTTAGTCATTGACACTGAAAAGTGTAAAGGTTGTGCGGTCTGCATAACCGGTTGCCCGCAAGACCCGAAGTGCATCGGCCTTTCCAAGAAGGTGAACGCCAAGGGTTACAACTATCTCGAAATGGTCAACGAGGACGCTTGCATCGGCTGCGCCAGCTGCGCCGTGATCTGTCCCGACGGGGTCATTGAAGTGTATCGTGCGAAATGCTAATCTGCACGGAGAGTCAAGAATTCAAACAACAATTAATTAAAACATCTACAAAATGGCAAAACAATTAGTATTGATGAAGGGAAACCAGGCCATTGCTGAAGCCGCC